>JASHOO010000252.1 GCA_030041035.1 Bryobacteraceae bacterium
TCCCGCTCGAACAGCTTGCCGAAGCGTGGTGACGCGACACTCCTCGTGTTGAGCACGGACTCGAATAGATTGGCACCCGTGCGCCCGGAATCGTAACGGTGAGTCAGGACGTCGAGGCCATTCGGCGTGACTTGTGGACTTGCGGTTGAGGCGAGTGCGGAACACACGCACACCAACAGCGTGGCTTTCTTCGCTCGGCTGCTCATCACCCAGAATCGTGAAGCACACTGACTGCCAATTTTCGATGTAAACATTAGAGCCGTCACTCCTGCGGGACGGCCAGCCACCGCACGGAGGCACACGCAAGTAGCGATGGGCAGCGCTGCCAAAGAAAGGATGACACTTCCAATCTGCGCACGTCCATCGGCGTCCGAACTGTAATCAAGCGTACGGTTGGCGCTTAGACGAGCATCATTACTCAAGAAACGACGATTCATTTTCGGTTTCGGTTTCACATTGCCGCGGTGGAGCGTACGAAAGCCGGTATACTCTCCCCCATGAAAGCTGCTCGCATCCATCAACATGGTTTGCCGGAGGTACTGGTCTATGAGGATGTGCCGGAGCCGAAGCTCCGGGCCGATCAGATTCTCGTGCGGGTGCGGGCGTGTGCGCTGAACCATCTGGATTTGTGGGTGCGGAAGGGGATTCCGGCGACGCGGATCTCGATGCCCCACGTCTTGGGCAGCGACATTGCAGGCGAAGTCGTGCAAGTGGGCGAATTGTGCGAGCGCGTGAAGCCGGGGTGGCGCGTGCTGCTCTCACCGGGTGTGAGTTGCCGCCAGTGTGAGCCATGCATGACCGGGCGCGACAACATGTGCCGCGGCTATAACGTATTCGGATACGGCATCGACGGGGGTAATGCGGAGTTGATGGCCGTGCCGGAATGGACGGCGATTCCGCTTCCAAACGACCTGAGCTTCGAAGAGGCCGCCGCGGTGCCCTTGGTATTTCTGACGGCCTGGCATATGTTGGTGGGGCGCGCGGACCTCCAGATGGGCGAGGACGTGCTGGTGCTGGCAGCGTCGAGCGGCGTGGGATCGGCGGCGATTCAGATTGCCAAGCTGTTTCACTGCCGTGTGTTCGCGACCGCGGGGGGAGAGGCGAAGCTCGCGAAAGCCAAACAGTTGGGCGCGGATCATGTGATCGATCATTACCGCGAGGACATCGCGGCCGAGGTGAAGAAGATCACGGCGCGGCGAGGTGTGGATGTGGTTTTCGAGCATGTAGGCGCGGCCACGTGGCCCAAAAGCGTGGAGTCGCTCGCACCCGCGGGGCGACTCGTCACCTGCGGCAACACGACCGGTTGGGACGTCAAGCTCGATCTGCGGTTTCTGTTTACCAAGCAGTGGTCACTGCTGGGGTCGTTCATGGGAACGCTGGGGGAGCTGCACACCGTTCTGAAGTTCGTGTTCCGCAAGGAGCTCAGGCCGGTGATCGACCGCGTTTATCCGCTCAGTGAGATCCGCGCAGCGCATGAGAGGCTGGAGAACAAAGAGCAGTTCGGCAAACTGGTGGTCGTTCCCTGAGGTGTATGACAGATTGGATGCCGCTTCCGAGCGGCAATTGCGGCAACTGGTGCGCGATCTTGATCGACCTTCCCTAGCTTTTATCTCTCCAGCAACTCCTTCAACCTTGCATACCCGGCGCGGCTGACCGGGATTTGCGACCCGTCCGATAGCAGGACGACGTGCGTATCCTTGGTGTACGGCTCGATCTTCGCGATGCGCTCCAGGTTCACGATAAAGGAGCGGTGCACGCGTACGAAGCGTGCGGGATTGAGCGCGGCTTCGAGACTCGAAATGGTCTGCTGTTTGAGATAGCTCTTCTTTTCACTGTGCAGCGCGACGTAATCGTCCTGCGCTTCGGCGTAGTCAAGCTTCTGCACGGGAATGATTTGCACACGGGAGCCGTCGCGCACGACGATGCGCTCGATGAATTGGTCCGGCGCCCGGGCGGCCGCCTTCAGCTCTGCTGCAACCGGCATGGGCCGGTGCTCTCCCAGCCGCCGGCGCACGCGCTGTAGAGCGGTCTGCAAGCGTTCCGGACCGAAGGGCTTCAACAGATAATCGACCGCCGCGGCGTCGAAGGCTTTCATGGCGTACTGATCAAATGCCGTCACGAAGACCACGGCGACTTCGCGATCCACCAGTTCCAGCACTTCGAAGCCATCCAGCTTGGGCATCTGCACGTCGAGAAAGAGCAGGTCGGGTTTGTGTTCACTCACCGCCTTGACCGCTGCGAAACCGTTCGCGCATTCGGCGACGATTTCCACCTCCGTCTCGCGCTTCAGGTATTCGCGCAGAATCTGCCGGGCCAGGTCCTCATCATCCACAATCACGGCGCGGATCTTCGAAGGCGCGTGCACAGACGGTGCCGGCGTTTGCTCCCGCGCCAGCTCTTTCAAATCAACCATCACGTCACTCGCCGATTGGTAGCGCCGCTCGCGATCCTTCTCCAGGCATTTGCGCACGATGCGGTCGAGTTCCTCGGGAAGGTTGTAGTTGAAGCGGGCCATGGCTTCAGGTTGCGCTTCGAGAATGCGCGCGATGGTCTCCGAGGGCGTGGAGCCGGCGAAAGGCACACGGCCCGTGGACATCTGATACAGCACCACGCCCAGGCTGAAAATGTCGCTGCGAAAATCCACCTCGCGCCCCAGCGCCTGTTCGGGACTCATGTACTCGACGGTGCCGAGCAGCATGCCTGCCGCGGAGACAGCGCGCGTTTCCATCTGGGTTTGGAGGGGGACGTGCACGGTGGCTACCACTTTGGCCAGCCCGAAATCGAGCACCTTCACCAGCCCGCGCGGCGTGATCATGATGTTGGCGGGCTTGATGTCGCGATGCACGATGCCCTTGGCGTGGGCGGCATCGAGCGCATCCGCAATCTGCGCACCGATTCCGGAGATTTCGGGCAGCTCAAGCGGCTTGCCATCGATGCGTTTTTCCAGCGGCGCGCCCTCGATGAATTCCATGGCCAGGAAATGAATGCCGTCGGCTTCGCCGATCTCGTAAATGTGCGCCACATTCGGATGGTTCAACGCGGAGGCTGCCTTGGCTTCGCGCTCGAAACGCTCCATGCGGCCGCGGTCCTGCGCCATAGCCGGGGGCAGTACCTTCAGCGCCACGTTGCGTTCCAGGCGCGTATCGGTGGCGAGATAAACCTCGCCCATGCCGCCTTCACCTAGGCGCGATACGATCCGATAGTGGCCGACGCTGGCACCGCTGTTCAAAGCCGGATCCATCGTTCTTGATCTTATCGCTGCGTAGTGCCACAGGGCAGAGTGAGCACGACGCGATAACGGGTGCCGTCGACCTCCACATCAAGCTGCGCCGCGTTGCCATAGCGCGTCGCCAGACGATTGCGCACATTGCTCAGGCCAATGCCGGTCTTGCGCGTAGACGGCGCTTCGGGATCGAACTCGTTCTCGACTACCAACCGCATCCGGTCTGCCGAGCGCCGCCCGCGCATGCAGATTTCGCCGCCCTCCACGAGCGTCGCGATGCCGTGCTTGATGGCGTTTTCGACCAGCGGCTGCACCAATAACGGCGGCACTTCGCAATCGCCGCAGCCTTCGTCGATATCCTGCACCACGCGCAGCCGGTCGCCGAAACGCACCTGTTCCACATCGAGATAATTCCGCGCCAGCGCCAGCTCTTCGCGGAAGGGGATGGTAACGCGCTCGCCCAGCCGCAGCGAGCTGCGCAGAAAATCGGAAAGCCGGATGCACATCTCCCGCGCGCGGGAGGCATCCACAGCCGTGAGTGCGCTGATCGAATGCAGGCTGTTGAACAGAAAATGCGGGTTGATCTGCGCCTTCAGCGCCTTCAGTTCGGATTCCCGCGCCAGAATCTCGGCTTCGCGCGACGATTGCACGGCGAACAGCGCGTAGTAGAGCGCAATGGCCAGCAGATAAACCAGCACCACCATGCCGCCAAGCACTGGCAGCGCCGGGCGCAAGCGCACATCAAGGCCGGGAAACGTGTTCAAAGAGAGGCCGCGGGCCAGCAGCCGGGCCACCAGCAGGATGATGCCGCCTAGCACGATTGAGGCCAGCAGATGGTTGGTCAGGAGCTTCCACGCGAGAGTGGAGCGCAGCGGCAGATAGCGGCACGTATACCACGGCGACAGGCAGTCCAACGCCAGCAACAGCGCAACCGGCGCCGTGACGGCTACGCCTTCGATCCAACTGATGGGCGCGGAAAGAACCAGCACAAAACCCAGCATGGCGCCAAACGGAATCCACGCCGCGAGGTACAGCAGGAAATTCGTCCGGCTGGCGAAGACGGGATGCATGGCGCGTCCGGGCTTTCCGTCAGCTCAATTCTGGACGGAAACTCCCCCGAAGACCGCGTATCCCTTGATCACCAGACGCGGCGCCGTAGCGCGATCTTCACCTCTGGGCGGTATGGTTTTATCTTCGTACCCTCCGAAAACGCCTACGCCTCGCAGATTGACGATCCAATTGTCCGGCACCCGCAGCTCTATGCCGCCGAAGGTGGCATTGGCGTCGATCACCACTTCTTTTGTTCCGGGCGCTATCGCGGCGCGGCGCAGGTCAATCTCGATGCCACCAAATACCGCCACCATTTCGCCGCCCTGGAAATTCTGCGTCTCGACACGCCGCTTGATCCCGCCGAAGGTCGCCCATTCCCGCAGCGTATTCTCCGTCGTATTTCCTTCCGACGACCCCGCCAGCGGACCCTCCGGCGCCCGGTGACGTTCCAGGGCGTTGACCAGCATCAGGACCCCGAATGCCACCAGCGCCAGCGGCCAGATAATATTCCAGCTCACGTGCAGGATGCGCAAATTGTTGAGTAGAAAAACCGTGCCCACCACGATCCACATCGCCGACCATACCTGGCCGCCGACGCCCCGGCAGTCGAACAGCTTGGCCACGCCCAACGCAATCAGCGCGACCGGCCAGTACTCCCAGATGTCGCGAAAACGGAATAGGCCGATATTGTCGAGGAACAGCAAAACGCCCACCGCGATGAGCAGGACCGCCCAGATAACGCCCTGCGTGGTGGACGATGCCATCCCAACCGCGCGGCGCCCGGGCTCGCGGCCCTGGTACTCCACCCAGCGGCCTTCCCGGTCGTAGTAGCCCCGCCGGTAATCAGCCCGGTCTTGCTCCTCGTGATTGTCAGGCATAAAGCGCCCCGGTTCCACCGATCACGCCTGGCTCTGCCTCCGCCACCGGATCAATTCCGCCACGCCCACCGCAATCAGGCTGAGCGGCCAGAGATTCCAAATGTGATCGATCCATAAAATACCAAGATTATCCAGCAGAAGTAGGACGCCGGCGGCGATCAACATCAGCGCTACCGCCGTCACCGCCGCGCCGGTACCGCAGGACCCTGGATGTTGCAATGGCATCATGAAACTCGCTCCAGTTTGGATGTTAGCCCCGGGGTCCCCGGAATTCCCGCAGGATTCGGCGAATGGCCCAAGTTTACCGGCGAATGCCGAGGTGTTTTCGGCGGGAAAACTAGAGTTTCAGCAGCTCGCGCAGCCGCTTGGTCTGGACGCGGCTCACCGGGATTTCGGTGTTCTTCTTGTCGTCCATGCGGAGCTGAAAGCTGGATTTGAACCACGGCACTACTTCGCGGATGCGGTTGATATTCACCAGGAAGGAACGGTGCACGCGCCAGAATGTGTCGCGGTCTAGGTTGGCTTGCAGATCCTCCAGTGTGCGGTAGTTCGATTGCCCCTCGATGTGCGCCGCCACGATGGTGATGAGCCCACTGTCGATGGTGGCGTAAATCACCTCTTGGGCATCCACGATGAAATTGCGGTTTTGCGCGCGTACCAGCAGTTTGGTGCGCTGCGGCGAGAGGCGCGGCGCCGGTTCGGCCTCCGCCTTCTGCTGCCCCTCCTGCACCAGCCGCTTGGCGCGCTCGAGCGTCTCCGCCAGACGCCCTTTGTCCACCGGCTTGAGCAGGTAATCCAGCGCCTCCACGCGAAACGCCTCGATGGCGTATTGATCGTAGGCCGTCACGAAGATGAAGTGCGGCAGCTCAACGCCGCGCTCGCGCAACTGCCGCACTACGCCCATGCCGTCCAGGCCCGGCATCTGCACATCCAGAAACACCAGATCCGGCTCCAGCTTCAGAATCAGGTCCACCGCCTCCAGACCGTTACGTCCGGTCGCGGCCACCTCGATTTCGGGGAAATCCTTGAGCAGGTAGGCGAGTTCTTCGCACGCCAGCGACTCGTCATCCACGATCAGCGTGGTGAGCGTGGCAGTCGCACGATCTCGCATGGAATTGATATTATATCAAATCATCTTTTATTCCTTGGGAGAGTGACATCGTGTCGGTACCTGAGAATGTTCGAATTGCGCCTGCCGATGGCAAGCTGGGTGTCATGATTCCCGGCATGGGCGCCGTCACCACGACGTTCATCGCCGGCGTGGAAGCGGTCAAACGCGGCCTGGCAAAGCCCATCGGATCGGTCACTCAGCTTTCTACCGTCCGTCTCGGCAAGAGAACGGAGGGCCGCAGCCCCCTCATCCGCGACTTCGTTCCGCTCGCGCCGCTCGAGAACCTGGAGTTCGCCGCCTGGGACATCTTCGAAGAGAACGCTTACGAAGCGGCGAAGCTGGCGGGCGTGCTTGAGCCGGCGCTCCTCGAACAGGTGCGCCAGCCGCTCGAAAAGCTTCGACCCATGCCCGCCGTTTTCGACCACGAGTACGTCAAGCGCATCCACGGCCCCAACTTGAAGCCCGAAGCCTCCAAGATGGACCACGCGCAAATGTTGATGGACGATATCCGCAAGTTCCGCGAATCGAGCGGGGCATCGCGCATGGTCATGATCTGGTGTGGCTCAACCGAAGTCTTCCACACTCCGGCCGACGTGCACGCTTCGCTCAAAAACTTCGAGTGCGGCCTCAAAAATGACGCCCCGGAAATCTCGCCCAGCCAGATCTACGCTTACGCGGCGCTGAAATCGGGCGTGCCTTTCGCCAATGGCGCGCCGCATCTGACCACCGACACCCCCGCGCTGCTCGAACTGGCGCGCGAGCGCAACGTGCCGGTTTGCGGAAAAGATTTCAAGACCGGCCAGACCTTCATGAAGACGCTCATCGCGCCCGGGCTCAAGTCCCGGATGCTGGGCGTCACCGGCTGGTTCTCCACCAACATCCTGGGCAATCGCGATGGCGAGGTGCTCGATGACCCCGGCTCGTTCAAATCGAAAGAGGAGAGCAAGCTCTCGGCCCTCGAGCAGATCCTGCAACCGGAACTGTACCCTGATCTGTACAAAAACCTGTATCACAAGGTCCGGATCAACTACTATCCGCCGCGCGGCGACGCCAAGGAAGGCTGGGACAACATCGATATTTTCGGATGGCTCGGCTATCCCATGCAGATCAAGATCGATTTCCTGTGCCGTGATTCCATTCTGGCGGCCCCCCTGGTGCTGGACCTCGTACTTTTCCTCGATCTGGCACAGCGTGCCGGCATGCGCGGCGTGCAGGAGTGGTTGTCCTTCTATTTCAAAGCGCCCATGACGGCGCCGGGCCTGTATCCCGAACACGACATTTTCATTCAATTGATGAAGCTGAAAAACACGCTTCGCTGGATGCGTGGTGAAACGCTCATCACGCACCTCGGTCTGGAGTATTACGATTAACTTTTTCGCGCCTGCTGCATGAAAGTTCTGGTCATCGGGGGAACCCTGTTCATCGGCCGCCGGCTCGTTGCAGAGCTGCTGAAGGCCGGCCATTCCGTGGCCATTCTGCACCGCCGCTCGAAGCATAATTTTTCCAAACGCGTTGAAAATCTGGTCGCCGATCGCAACGATGCCGCCACCGTTCGCAAAGCCGTCGGCGAGCGTCGCTTCGACGTGGTCTTCGACAATGTGTACGATTGGGATCGCGGCACCAACGCCGCGCAGGTGGAAGCCACTGCTCACGCTATGGGCAGCCACATCCGGCGCTATATTTTTCTCTCCAGCGTGGCCGCCTACGGTGATGGGCTGAACCACTACGAGAGCGATCCGCTCGCGCCCGACAACCATTCCGAGCCCTATGTGCGCAACAAAGCCATGAGCGAGCGCGCCCTGCTGCGCCTCCATCGCAAGAGCGGCTTTCCCGTAGTGACGTTCCGCCCGCCGTTCGTCTACGGCCCGGAAAATCCTTTCTATCGCGAGGCCTTCTTCTGGGATCGCATGCGCGCCGGCCGTGAGATCATCGTCCCCGGCGACGGCACCCGCCTCATGCAGTTCCTCCACGTGAAAGACCTGGTGCAGGCCCTGATGCGCGCCATGGAGGTTGATGAAGCTGTGGGCGAGGCCTTCAACGCGGCCAATCCGAAAGCCCTCACCCAGGTCGACGCAGTCCGCGAGATGGCGCGCGCCGCCGGCAAAAAGCCCGAGCTTATCCGCGTCCCGCGCGAGCGTATTGCAGCCATGGGCGGCAACCCCATGGGCGGCCTCATGTATTTCGGCGAGTACCTCGACCTTCCCCCCATCACCGAAAACGTCAGCAAATTGCAACGCGTGCTGGGCGTGCGATTGACTGCTTTTGAAACCGGCCTGCGCGAAACTTACCGCTGGTACCTGCGCCAGCCCCGCCGCAAGTGTGACTTCAGTTTTGAAAACCGGCTGATGGCTGCGGCAGGCGTGCGCCGAGCGGTCTGACCGCTTGCCGTTACTTCCTGCGTCCTCAGTTGGAAAGAGTTAGAAAATGAATCGCAGGCCGCCGCGGAAGCTGCGCGGCGTCTCGACCAGGAGGATTTGCTGGCCGTTTGCCGCCGCCATCGGCAGATATCCCTGGGCCAGCAAATTGCGCAGATCCGCGCTGGCTTCCATCCGCCACGGCAGCGCAAAGAAGGTCGGAATCGGCTGCCTCACATATACATTCAGACCCGCTTCCGGCCGCATGGAGTCTGTCGAATAGATGTGTCCCGGCGTTACTGCGCGCGCATCCATCCAACCGTAACTGGCGATGAAGTACGTGCCGCTCTTCCTCGAAAGCGTACCCGAGCAGCGCGTCGTCACCGCATTGCGATGCTCGGCTCGAATGACCGATCGCAATTCATCCGGTGAGTTCGACGCCAGTTGGTCGGTCTGCGGCGCCAGCGCTCCCACCGAGCCGTACATCGCGCTGACGTTGAACTTGTCCCCAAGATTCTGCGAGACGCCGGCGGTGTAGCCGATGCTCTGATAATTACCCGCGTCAAATACCGAGCTGTTGGAGAACAGGTCCGGCAGAATATCGCCGCTGCTATAAAACCCGCCCGGAGCCACTATGGTCAGAGCCGCATTGTTCACGCGCTCGCTGTAGGCCGATACCCGGAAGGTGCGCGAGCCCTCTTTACGCGAGTAACCCACCTCCAGGTCCTGCCCGCGCTGCACCCGGATGTGGTCGTCCTGCAGCGACATGCGTGGCAACAGCGACAGCGCGTTGAGGTCGCTTTGCAGCACCGGGTCCCCGGCCGCCGCCGGGTCCGCGCCCAGGTCCGGCCGTGCATCTCCCGAGGTATACGAAAAGTCTACGTGGTCCGCGTCCGACAACCTGTAATCGGCATGCAGATACGGACTGAGGTAATGCAGCCGGTCCAGAAATGACACCATGTCGAGCGAGTAGCCGTACTGCACGCTGAGGGCATCGGAGATGTGCACCTCGTCGCCCATACTCATCGACATCATCCGCAGAGCCGGCAGATCGCCGCTCCCGTTGCCGCTGGGAAGCATCATCTGACGCATGGTGACCGAAATCACCGGACTGAACGAGCCGAAATCCCGATTGTAGGTGGTGCGAACTCCTGTCGACGTCATCCCGGTCTGGGCTATATACCCCACATTCCCGCTGATCCCCACCTCATTGCGGCCGTACAGTGAGGTGGCTACCGCAAACGCGGTGCCGAGATCCGCCACGTCTCCGAACGCCAATACCTGCCCCGTATCCCCGCCGGAAAGCTGTACCACACCCCGCGTTTCAGAAAACGCCGATGCGGTCTCATGGGCCGGCTTTTTCGAATCCGAATCAACATCGGGCAACAAGCGCAAAACCGGCCGCGTGGAGCTGTCGCTTCTGAGTACCCATTTCCAGTCATCGTTCATGATCCCGCCCTCGCCGGGAGGCGGCGTGATCAGTTGAATGCTGCTGAACAGCGTGGTCAGGCTGACGTTTAACACACTGCGTACCCCGGGCTGCACCACGATGTTGTCACGGAATACGGGAACAAAGCTGCGCAGGCTGACGCGGACGGAATAAACGTCCGGCATCAGGCTGAGGAACGCGAACCCGCCTTTCTCGTCGGTCAGGGCGCGGGCGGACAGGCGGTCTTCGTGATTGAAAAGGAGCACCGTTGCGCCCATCTGCGGCACTCCGGTGCCATCGTGCACTATGCCCGTGAGGGCGCCTGAGAGCTTGACCGGTGCTACCGCAAACACCGGCAGCACGGTGCACAACATCACACCCGCCAGAATTACCGATGTTCTCGAGGAAGGCATCCTCGCGCTGAGCGGTCTCATCTCCCGAATTCCGTCATCCGCTGCGGGCAGGCGGCCGCCTGCAACGTCCCTAGGTTACCGTAAAAGTAGCACTCGGGGTTAACGTCTGATTACGGTTCTTATCCGTAACCGTCATTTTCAGAGTATACTGCCCCGGCTTAAGGGTCTGCAGGGGTAGCAGTTTTTCGATCGTCACCTGCTGCGCTGATGCCTGCGGCAGTTTGGCGACCTCCTCAGTAAAGTCGAAGACTTTCTCGTTGCTGCCGTTCTTGACGACCTGGTATTCGATTGTGCCGTTGGGTTTTTGCGTCTTTTCATCCGGCCCAAAGTTGTAGAGCTGGAGGTAGATCCCCAGTTTTTCGTCGTGCCGGAAAGTGTCCCCTAGCCGCGGACGCACTTTCGAGTCCCCCACTACAAATTGTCCGGTCCCGATACTGCGCAGCGGGACCTTCTCGATCATGTCCGCCAGGATCAAGGTGCTGGAGGACAGCCGCTCGTCGTCGTAATGCGGTACCGTCAGGGCCATCTCATAGTTGTTCATGTTCCCGCCGATGACATCTTTCGCCACGACGTTCAGGCGGTAGGTTCCCGGCGGCAGCGGGAGCTGCTTCTGGTAGATGGACGCCCCTTCCAGCAGTTGCGGTAACATCTCGGGCGGGCACTCACGCGTGACGGTCTCCTCGAACCAGGTCACCGGGCGGCGCGACATGGTGGTGATGCGGGCATAAACGTTGATCGCGGCCCTCTGCACCCCATCCTTTAACTGAAATTGAAGGTCTTTGTTCTGAAACTGGATGGTGACGTTGCTCAGAACCGAGCTGTTGGTGACTTTGATGAAGTCCCCTTGCACCCTCATCGGCAGCACGTTGAAGGTGATGTGCGATGAAACAGCGGCTTCCAGGTCCTTGAATTTCACGGCCGGCGGCTTTTGCAACTTAGCGTATCGCTCCAGGCGCTCAAACTCATCCATGCTGGCGGGCAGCGGCATGTTGCCGGTCCCCAGATGCGTGCCGTCCGTGCGGTTGAAGCGCGCCGTCTTGCTGGTCAAACCCATTTGCTCATACAACGTCAAACCGGCGCCCGGGACGTACAACAGCGCGTCCTTCTCCGTCGGGTCCATGGTCATGTGATATTCGCCGGTCATCGTCGGATCAACAAACTCGATGTTGACGTCGTTGCCGATACCCTCGATGTAGCGGTACCGCCAGTCCTCGAACGGATAGGTAGACGTCTCGCCGCCGCCTTCTTCCATGGGCCGCTCATAAGTTCCTCCTGAGGGATGCGCGTCAATTTCATCCGGCGGGCCATATATGATGTAAATGCGGCCGCGGTCCGTCTTCCACCCCGGAATGCCCGAAGCAAAATGCTCATTGGCGTACGCGATGCGGCGGTAATGCTCTTCCTTGAACTCGTTTTCTTCGGTGTCGGGTGTGGGGTCGCGGCGCAGCCAGAACTGCTCGATGAACTGCTCCCGCTCCTCGTCCGTGTTCAGGCGCTTGAACGCGGCTCGTTCTTCATCCGTGATGATGTAGGCGACGTCTTCGTTCAGCCACTTCTTGTACGGCGTTTCCAGCTCTTTGCGGAGCTTCGCTTCCTGCTTCTTTCTTTGCTTTTCCGTAAGCGGCTTGGCTATGGTCTCACGCCCCTGGGCGTCGGTGTTTTTCTGCGTGTCGGCGTTTTTCTGCGTGTCGTCGGTTTTCTTGTCCTGGTCCTGCGCATAGCCGAGGTAAACCGCCAAAAGTATGCTAACGGGTGCAATACCCAGCCAAAGACAAGCCCGTCTCATGGCGCACGGCCTCCTGCGAACGAGATTTAAGTGTAACTGTATCAATTCTATTTCTGCGCAAAACCACCGTCAAGTGGGCGGATTGAACCACAGTGTGCCGGTTAACTGCCTACCTTTCAGCCACCACCAGTACCTCCCCGCAGTACCGGCCAAGGAACGGCAGTGAATTTAGCAGCCGCAAGTCGATCGCCTCCAGCCATCCTATGGTCGCACACACGGCACGTGATCCGAATCGTCCGCGAAACACCCGTTTGGCCATGGCCAATAAATTCATAGGTGTAACGCTCACACGCGAGAAGTGACTGCGCAGCAGATCGAGCTCCCGGTCGCCCAGGATAATATCTTCCCCGGCGTCTTCGGGCTGCCGGCTCAAGCGCCAGCGGAAACGCCTCAACCCATTCAAAATCATGTTGTTACCGTATGTCTCCGCGAGAATTAGCTTGCCGCCCGGACGCAAAACCCGCAGCAGCTCGGCCAGGGCGTTGGGATATTTCAATGTATGGTGGAGGGCCGCACTGGCGTAAATCAGGTCGAACTCGCCGTCGGCAAAGCAACTGAGGTCGGAGGCGTCGCGAGCGTATCCTCGAACCTTGTGACCGACGTCATTGGCCGCCGCGCGCCGCAAGCCGATCTCAATCGCCACTGGCGAAAGGTCGAGCAGCGTGACCCGCGCGCCTTCGGTCGCCATGAGGACGCCCCACTCGCCCACGCCGCATCCGTAGTCCAGTACCACGCGGCCAGCGAGCGGCTCGGACAACAGTTCCGCAAGCACGGCACTGTATAATTTTCGCCTCTCGTAAAAAGCGCCGCCGGGTTGGTTCAGATCGCGAAGCATGGACTCGCGGTTCGTCCGCAAGGCGTGATCCGGCGTATGGCGGTGAACGGCGTAGGCGGCATCGTAGAATTGCTGCTCCTGAGCCGTGGTGATGCTCACCGCTCCATTGTCTCTCAGGGCGAAGCGGATGGCACAGGCCACAATTCGTAACCCTTCCCTTGTGTTCAAACGTCAAAGTACTTGACCATCAATTTGTTGCGAATTGCAGCCGGAATTTGTGGGGGCGGCATCGCGCTCCTGGCCGCAGAGCCGCAGACACCGGTCATTCTGATTTCCGTCGACACCCTGCGCGCCGATCATCTGAGTTCCTACGGATACCAATCCATCCGCACGCCGGAAATCGACGCCTATGCCCAAAACAGCAGCACCCTCTTCACCCAGGCCGCCTGCCAGATTCCGCTCACTCTGCCCTCACACACTTCGTTGTTGACCTCGACCTACCCGTTCGAGAACGGCGTCGAAGAGAACGCCGAGCGGGTCCCGGCCGGAGTAGTCACTTTAGCGTCGGTATTGCGATCTCACGGGTACAAAACCGGTGCGTTCATCGGCAGCGTGTTCCTGGAGCGCCAGTTCGGGCTGGATCCGGGATTCGACGATTACGACAGCCCGTTCAACTTCGCCGCCGGCTCGCGCATTTCCGGCTCGATGATTTTCGCCGGTGGACCGCAAAATCCTTACTCCGTGCGAGAGAAGCGCGACGGGGCTCTGGTGGTGGGCGCCACGCTGCACTGGCTCGCCCAGCATCACGGACAGGCGGTTTTCGCCTTTGTGCATTTGTTCGACGTGCATGAGCCCTACAGCATCCCCGCAGACATCGCCCGCCAGCGTGGCATCTCCCGTTACGATGCGCAGGTCGAGTATGCCGACGAGGTTCTGGGCCACTTTCGCGAACGGCTGCAAGCCTCGGGATGGTGGGACCGGTCTCTCGTGGTTCTGCTTTCAGACCACGGGGAGAGCCTGGGGGAGCACGGCGAAAAGAGCCACGGCTACTTCATCTACCAGAGCACGGTCTGGGTTCCGCTCATGTTCCATTGGCCGGCGGGAGCGCCCGCGTACCCGGCGCGTGTCAGCCAGCCGGCCGGATTGATTGATGTGGCGCCCACCATTCTCGATTTCCTGCACCTGCCCGCCCCGCCCTCCTTTGAGGGCGAAAGCCTGCTGCCCGATCTGAAAACGGGCAGTGAAGCCGGTGCCGTATTCAGTGAAAGCGTCTATACGCGCGACGCCTTCGGCTGGGCTCCGCTCCGTTCGCTTCGCTTGGGGAAATATAAGTACATCCTGGCGCCCAGGCCTGAGTTGTACGACCTGGAACACGACCCCGGGGAGCAAGTCAATCTCGTAGCCAAGGATTCCAGCCAGGCGCTGGAGCTTCGGACCAGGCTCGAAAAGCTGCTGGCCCATCGAACTCCCCACGAGCAGGCCGCGCACCCGGATATTACGCCCGCTACGCGCACGCTGCTTCAGTCGCTGGGATATCTGGCCCCCGGTTCGAAAAGGAACTCGGATCTCACGGCGCCCGATCCCAAAGACCGCCTGACCGAATATCACCTTTACGAGCAGGCGCTGACCGCTCTCTTCGACCGCCGCATGGAGGAAGCCGTGGCCACGTTCAGTCAGATTCTGGCGCAGAATCCTCACAACACCCTGGCCCGCCGCGACCTGGGCGATTGCTATCTGGAGATGCGCGCCTACGCCAAAGCGCGCACGGCGCTCGAGCAGGTAGCCGCTCAGGAGCCCGATGATTACATGGTCCAGCTCGAGCTGGGCATGGCCGACGAGCACCTCGGCCGCCTCGAGGAAGCCCTCCGGCACGTGCAGGCCGCCTGCAAAATGTTCCCCGCTTCGGCGCAATGCAAAAAAGAGCTGGATGCGATCCAGCAGAAAATGAAGTGAAGAGCGACAATCAGATGTGCCGTTCCGGCTACGCCAAGGAGGGCAAGCATGGACTTTGACGTGAGCGTGCGTGAGCGCATCCTGAAGCCTGTGAACGAGGTGTTCGATGCGGTTGTCGATCCGGAGAAAATGTCCAACTACTTCATTTCCGGAGCCAGCGGCCCCATCCGGGCGGATACCACGGTGATCTGGGAATTCGCCGATGTCGGCGCAAAAGTCTCGATCGATGTACTGGAGGTCGAGGAAAACCGCAAGATCGTTCTGGAGTCGAGTGCGCTGGGGCCACGGATTCGCACAACCATCCAATTCGCTGCGGACGGTCCGAACGCCACCGTGGTGACCGTCACAGAATCGAAGTTTCCGTTGACCGAGGAGGGCGTCAAACGGGCCTTGGGCCAGAACGCAGGGTGGACGTACACCTTGTGCGGCATGAAAGCCTATGTGCAATTCGGCATCAATCTCCGCACCGGGCTCAACAAGAGGCTGACCGACGTAGAGAGTGCCGCGGCGCAGCACCCGTAACCCGAAAAGGCCGGCCTACTGGCCGGATACTTGAATCACCGCGGCCCCGCGCACTTCATCGTCCTTGAGCGCATTGAGCGCGCGATTGGCTTCAGCCAGCGGGAATAATTGAAACTCGGTGCGAATGGGAATCTCGGCCGCGATGCGCAGAAAATCTTCCCCATCCTGCCGGGTGTTGTTGGCGACGCTGCGCACTACGCGCTCGTGATACAGCAGGTTGTAATCCATCGCCGGGATGGTGCTCATGTGGATGCCCGCCAGCGCCAGCGTCCCGCCCTTCTTCAGCACGGGCAGTGAGGCGGGCACCAGCTCACCGGCGGGGGCGAAAATGATGGCGCTGTCGAGCAGCACTGGCGGATCTTCATTAGAATAACCCGCCCAGACCGCGCCGAGATCCGTTGCGAGCTTTTGGTGCGCTTCATCCCGCGTGAAAGCGTAAACCTCGGCGCCCCAGTGCCGCGCCACTTGAATCGCCAGGTGTGCGGCCGCGCCGAATCCGTAGAAACCCAGCCGGCCGCCGCGCGCAATCCCGGATAAGCGCAGCGCGCGGAAGCCGATGATCCCCGCGCACAACAATGGCGCCGCATCCAGATCGCGGAATGACTCCGGAATGGCGTAGACGAATGCCTCAGGCGCCAGTGCGTACTCGGCGTACCCGCCGTCCACCATCCACCCGGTGAAGGTTGCGTGCTCGCAGAGATTTTCTTTTCCCGCGCGGCAATAATCGCAGGTGCCGTCGGTCTGGTGCAGCCAGGCGATGCCCACCCGGTCACCCAGATGAAACCGCCGCGCGCCTTCGCCCATGGCTTCGATCACGCCCACCACCTGGTGCCCTGGTATGACCGGCGATTTACGCGGCGCGAGTTCCCCCTCAACCACGTGCAGGTCGGTGCGGCACACGCCGCAAGCTCTTACTCGAACCAGCAGCTCGCCCGGACCCGGCACGGGTTTCGCTACCTCGGCCAGCTCCAGGGGATTGGTGTTCACCGGCGCGGGTTTGCGAAGCAGGCAGGCCTTCATCCGTTCCAGCTCGAAAGAGCGTCCACGTCCCAATCCGCTTTGTCGCGCGTGGTCACGTGGCTGCCGTTATAGATGTTGCGGACGGCATCGCTCGCCATGGGGTAGCCGGCAGCGTCCACGGTTCCCGCGAGCGTGATGCGCCGCGGCGCGAGGGCGGCCGCCAGATCGGGGAGATCCGTGTGGCGCAGCAGATTCGGCACGAAGTTCGCAAACGGCTGATCGTAGTTTTCCGTATCCACCACATTGCGGAACGAAACGAGTCCGCCGGCGAGATACAGCTCACTGATTCTCTTGTCGAGCGCTGCCGCAAACAGCGCGGCGACCGTCAGCTTGCTGTGCGCCGCCACCACCATGCGCCTTCCCTCCAACGCGGGGTGCTTTTCGCAGCCTGCGACCAGAGCCAGAATATCGCTGACCCGCTGGCCCACCAGCGGCCGTCCCAGAATCAAGCCGCTCCACGCATACTCCTGCTCGTGCTCGTGCGATTGCGCCTGGCCAGGATCACCGCGTCCGAATTCCGGCGCCAGATCGCCGATTCCGCGGAGATCCGGCGCGCAAACCGGGTAGCCGCGCACCGCGAGCGACTGGTACAACTGACCCTCCGACCATTGCCGGTTGCGCCCTCCCGCCTCGAGCAGCAGCACCACCGGCTTTTCGTTGCGGCGCCCGCGCGGCAGGAACAGCCAGGCCGGAACCCAGACCTTCGGCGCGGATTGCACTTCTACCGCTTCCACATCCACCTCGCGCGACGGCACACGCCGCAACGTGGACAACGGCGCACCCAACGGCTCCGCCAGACCAATGAGCGTTCGCAAATCGGCCGGCTCTTTCTCCACCGAACGCGCTTTGTTCATGGCGAACGGCGTCATGCTGCCGAAGGTCCGCAGCACGCTGCCCGATTCCGCCACCCAAAGTATGCGGTCCTCCTCCGGCGCAACGGGCGGTTCCTGCTCGATGGGTTGCTCGCTCCCCTTCAGCCAGCGCTCGAACCAGTTGTACACTTTCAGCCGGGTGTCGTAAGCCAGCTCATGCGGCAGCGGAGAATCCGCCCATGCCAGGCGATCCGCGTAGCCCAGCACCGCATACACCTTCTGCAACTTCTGAAATTCCTCCCAGCCGTTGGTGATGTAGTCGGGCGAGTAGGTGCCGAAGAAATCCTTGTCGCTCACGGTGACCAGCAGCGGCTTGGGCGCGAACGGATAGAGAGTGTCCCAGCGGTCGAAGCCCGCCGGTCCCGAGGCGACGAAATCCTGTTCGGCGTCGTCGGTCGATCCCGGCGGAATGAAATCCGCGCAAGCCACATTTTCCGTGTTGCCGCTGCACACGACCGCGGTGGCCAGCCGGTCATCCGCGGCAATCAAAAACATGCTGAGCGTGCCGCCGCCGGATTGCCCGGTCGTCGCCATGCGTTTCGCATCCACGATGGGCAACGCCGCCAGGTAATCGAGGCTGCGGATGGCGTCCCACACCTGCAAGCGCGTGCTGGTATCGCCGAATAGCAGCATCTGCTTGCCCGGCACCGTGTGCTCGTTGTCCGGCGAAGAGAGCCGCGAGTTTACGCCGCTCGCATCGGGATAGTAAACGCGCTCGCCCTGCCCCATGGGATCGAACGCCAGCACGACGTAGCCCAGCCGCACCAGGCCCTGGCAGCAACGCTGGTAAGGTAGATACGCCTTGCCGTTGCGCGAATGTCCCATTTGAAACAGCACCGCCGGATACGGCGGCACGCCGCGCGTGGGGATATAAAGATTCGCTGGGATGTACAGCTCGGGCCGGCTTTGATAAACAACTTTCTCGACGCGGTAGCCCTCGCGCTCGAATGAGCCGATGGTGCGCGCGCTGAGCGTTGTGCGCTCCGGCTCCCCGCCCGCCAGTTTCCAGAACGTCTCCCGCGCCCAACGCTTGCGGGCTTCGACGGCTTCGGGCGTAGTGAGCCGCGCGATTTCGCGATTCCGGCGCTGGTACGCCTCATCCGCCAGATCGCGCATGTAATCGGGCAGACACCGCGGATAGTCGCGATACGCCGTGCCCGGATAAGGTTTTTGGGAAAGAGCCGGCAGCCGCAGCAACGCCGCCGCTCCGGGTAAGGTGAGAAGCTGTCGCCGTGTCATCGTGTAGATGACAGTTTATCGCGCTACCGCCGCTCGATTTGCAGCCGCGCGGTTCCGCCTTTCGGATCGGTGAACTCGTAGACTTCCGGCTTCGAGGAAACCTGCTGGATGGCCGCCTGCCGCCACTCGAGTTTCGCACCGGGCGCACCTTCCTTGTACCAGCCGCTCACCAGATATTGCGCAGGTTCTTTCGATCCCCAGGCGTAGCAGGAGCCTAGCGGCAGCAAACTGTTCGTGGAAGGCTGTGCGCTCTCGGCCGACCACACGCCGCGCCAGCCCGCTTTCTCATGGTGTAGGCATTTGATCTTCAGATTGACTTCACACGCTTCGTCCTGGTAGCGGCTGACGACGAATTCGCGCGCCCAGTCACCGGTCGAGAAAACCACCTTCACCGAGACATCGTCTTCCGGCGCCGTTTGGCCATCACACGGAATGCGGCTGCGCAACGGAGCGCTCTTGGCAGTGTCCACAGGCTCCCGCGCCGGATGCCCGAGACCGAATATCAGAAGTAATGCGAGGAAGTACTCCACGCTTCCATTAATGCACGGCGTCTGAGGCCTGTTCAACCCGTCGCCGGCTGGGGCACGCCAGGGGCACTCCGCCGCTTGAATACTAACTCTCGACAACGTAGCCGGAAAATGGCCCGCGCAGTATGATGCAACCGTAAGTCATGGGCCGCGAAGATTTAAGCCTCTGCATGGTGGTCAAGAACGAGGAACGCAGGCTCGCCCGCTGTCTCGATTCCGCGAGCGGCCTCGCCTCCGAGATCATCACCGTGGACACCGGTTCGACAGACCGCACGCACGCCATCGCTGCCGGCTACGGCGCCCGGGTCGTCCCCTTTGACTTCGCTTTCGTCGATTTCGCCGCGGCCCGCAATCATGCTATCGCCCGCGCCCGCGGCCGCTGGATTCTGGTCCTCGATGCCGACGAAATTCTTCAACCCGCCGGCGCGCCTCTAGTGCGCGAATTGATCGCCCGTGGCGAAAACGCGGGGTATTATTTCCAGCGCCTGAATCACCAAGCCGCGGCCCAGCGCCCGGCCTCGGATTATGTCATCCGCCTGTTCCCGAATCAGCCGGCCTACCGGTACCGGGGCCGCGTGCATGAAACTATTGATGATTCGATTCGCGAGGCGGGCGGGAAGCTCCTTCGCACCGAAATTCGCCTGGAACACGATTTCGCTTCCGACCCCGAAGCACGGCGCCGCAGAAACCTATGGTATATCGCGATCCTGCACGAGGAGATCGCCGCCGCTCCCGCCGATTGTTCGCGGCTCGTGTTTCTGGCGGCGGAATATCATCAACTGGGGATGTTCCACCAGGCGGCCGAAGTCGCCGAACGCATCGCCCTCATGCGGCCTCTAGATCCGCAGGCCCACCTGCACGCCGGCGCCTATCATCTGCTTTATACGTTGGAGCCCGATCGCGCCCGGGCCGATTTCCAGCAAGCTCTCCGGCTTCGCCCCGGTTACCCCGAAGCGCAGGCGTTTCTCGA
>JASHOO010000253.1 GCA_030041035.1 Bryobacteraceae bacterium
TCGCTCAATTCCTGCCGCGAGAAAATTGCTTCCTCGATTTCCTCTTTCGCCGTGTCCGCGGGATCGCCGGCGCGCCGGGGAGCATAGTAACCGCGGCGCGCCTGAAGGCTGACCTTGTCCCCGTCCTTCAGCGTGACTTTCAACTTGTGATAGCTTCCATCCAGCTTCAGGTTCTCGGGCGAAAATCCCAGCACATAGAAAAACTCCGGGGCGGAAGCGACGCGCCGGAATCCCGCATCCAGGTCATTGCTGTTATGAAAGAAACTGCCGCCGGTCGCATCCGCCAGCTCCTCCATCACCTCCTGTTCTTCGACCGCTGCAGCCGTATCGTATTGCGCCTTATATTGCACGGTGGCGGCGTTGACCGTTCGCTGGCTGGCGTCGCCGCCGGGGACGATGGCGTAGAGCCCGCGCGCATCCAAGGCGCTGATCATCACATTGGCGCGTATGGCGCGATCGATCACGTCGCTGGTATCGGGCAGAAGATCGAACGGCGTCAGAAAGCCCGGAGACACGAGCACAATGCTCCGCTGGCCCGGCATGGCCGACATCCGGCGGACCACCGCCTTGAGAACCGAAAGCGCAAGTTGGGTTTCGTGTTCGCCCGTCGACAAAGCCATTGACGCCGCCGACCGCACCGCCGACTGCGCCGCCGAGATCATCTGCGCCGTCAAATTCATGCAGACCATGGCATCGGCCGTGGCCACCTGGAATGCCTGCGGATCGTGTTTGTTCAAGATCAGGTCCGCCAGGTAGTAATTCACATCCGGGCAATCGATTCCCCTGGGAGCACGCGCCACGGGCCGCGGCTGTAAGGCCATCAGAGTCTCGTGCAGCTTGGCGCGGTCATCGGTGAAATCGAGCGTGTTCCGGCCGGATGTCGTATAAATCGCGGCGCGTGCCGTCGAATCGAGCGCTGCCATGTGCCGGTCGGCGGCCTGCCGTACGCGCGCCAGGTCTCCAAAAGCCAGGTGGACGTCGTCGAACAGGTACGCCGTGTAATGTTCCGGCAACTCGGGCGGTGCGGGCTTGCCCGGGGCGTTCTCCGCGGTTTTCAAAGCCGCTTGCGCCTCTTGAGCCGCCTGGCCGCCCGACTTTTCGACCGAGAACTTCGTGATCACCTGCAGCTTGTTCTTGTCGAAGAGCTGGAAATCCTCCTTCTGAAGATTTCCGATGGCGCGTCCCTGACTGTCGCGGACCACCACAGGCACCAGCACCAGGTTGACTCTCGCCTGGAAAGTTGCCGGAGCTTCGTGCGAAGTCATCTCTGCGGCATTTTGATCCGCGCCCTCGGATTGGGTCTGCCCGTTTTCAAATGCCGGCGAACAAGCGAGAATCACCACGCACCACGGCACGAACGCGCGCCGCCGCCGGCACGGATGCGCTTCGTGGTTGGATCTGCGGATCACCGGGTTCTCCCGCTCAGAGAACGTCTGGACTCGCCTGCAACCGGCGAGAAGGACACTGGCTCACAAAAGTACCTGTGCCGTCTGATTCCAAGCCACGTCAATTCTACTCCTTTTTGCGGCCTCCCAGGCGATCTGTGCCATGATTGGATGTTAATTCCGGAGGCGCTGGGTGAAGGCAGCCTACTATGAGGGCAACGAGACGATCCGCATCGGCGAGTGTGTTCCTCTTCCGCCGGCCGGCGGCCAGGTCCAGATTCGTGTTGCCTACTGCGGCATATGCGGAACCGATCTGCACGTCTTTCACGGGAAGATGGACCGGCGCGTGCACATGCCGCAGATCCTGGGACACGAGATGTCGGGGACCATCGCGGCCTTGGGCGCCGCCGTCGCCGGCTTTGCCGTAGGCGACCGGGTAACCGTGCGGCCGTTGGATCCTTGCGGTCTGTGTCCTGCCTGCCGGGCGGGCCATTCTCATATCTGCCAGAACCTGAAGTTCATCGGCATTGATGCGCCCGGAGCATTGCAGGGCCTGTGGACCGTCCCGGCCTACACCCTGCACCGGCTGCCCGCCGGCCTGACATTTGCCCAGGGCGCTCTCATCGAGCCGCTCGCCGTGGCCTGCCACGATGTGCGTCTGGCCGAGGTTCGCGAAGCCGAGTTCGTGGTCGTGCAGGGCGGCGGGCCGATCGGCACGCTCATCGCCCTGGTCGCTCGCACGAAGCGTGCGCGCGTAGTGCTGGCTGAAGTGAATCCGTACCGCCAGTCGCTGGCGCGCGAGCTGGGACTGGAGGTTGTGGACCCGCGGGCGGCCGACTTGGTCGATTTCGTGACCGCGCAGACCGGCGGCGCGGGCGCCGACGTTGTCTTCGAGGTTTCCGGTTCAGCCGCCGGCGCGGAAATGATGACCCGGCTGCCCCGCACGCGCGGCCGAATCGTGGTGGTGGCGATTTTTCCCGAGCCGCCCGCGGTCGATCTGTTCCGCTTCTTCTGGCGCGAATTGAAACTCGTGGGCGCGCGGGTTTACGAGTCCGTGGATTTCGAAAATGCCATCCAGCTCGCTGCTTCCGGTACCCTGCCGCTCGATCGCATCGTCACCACCACTATTCCTCTGGCGCGTCTCGCATCCGGTTTTCGAGAGATGGAACGCGGCGGCGAGGTCATGAAGGTGCTGGTGGAGTGCGCGGCCGAGTGAGAGGAGGCACTGACCGTTGCGCGTCCTCGATCAATTCAAGCTGGATGGCAAAGTCGCTCTCGTCACCGGCTGCCGCCGGGGTATCGGCCGGGCCATGGCGCTGGCGCTCGCCGAGGCGGGCGCCGATCTCATCGGCGTCAGCCGCTCGCTCGAACCTCAGGGCAGCGAAATCGAAAAGCAGGTGCTCGCGCTCGGGCGCAAATTCACTGCGTACGCCGTGGATTTCGCAAATCGCCGGGCGGTCCGCGATTTTTCCAAACAGGTGACTCTCGATTTTCCCGTCATCGACATCTTGGTCAATAATGCCGGCACCATCCGCCGCACGCCTGCTGCCGAGCATCCCGACGATTATTGGGATGAGGTGCTCGAAACCAACCTGAACGCGCAGTTCATCCTGAGCCGCGAAATCGGGAAACGCATGGTGGAGCGCGGCTCGGGCAAGATCATCTTCACTGCTTCGTTGCTGAGCTTCCAGGGCGGCATCACGGTTCCCGGATACGCCGCGAGTAAAGGGGCCATCGCCCAGCTCACCAAGGCCCTGGCCAATGAGTGGGCGCCACGCGGGGTGCAGGTGAACGCCATCGCCCCCGGCTACGTTTCGACCGACAATACCGCTGCGTTGCAGGCTGACCCCGTGCGCAATCCGGCGATCCTCTCGCGGATCCCCGCGGGCCGCTGGGGCACTCCCGATGATTTCAAAGGCGCGGCCGTCTTCCTGGCCTCGCCGGCTTCCGACTACGTGAACGGCTTCCTCCTCGTCGTTGATGGCGGCTGGCTGGCACGATAAGCGCTGCATAACGGTTCGGTAACACAACTGTAGTAGGCTGTTGGTTGCATCCATGCCCGCCCCGCCGTCGGAAAAGCTGCGCGCGCTGACCTCCCAGGAGCGCTGGGAGCAGGCGATCGATCTGTTGCGCCGCCTCGATGATCCCGCCGACGCCGCCCGCCTGCTCATGGATATTCCATTTGAAGAGCAGCAAGCTCTTTTCCGCAGGTTCTCGGTGAATTTTGCGGCCCAACTGGCGGCGGCCTTGCCCTACTATCACACCTATGTGCTCCTGCATTCGCGGCCCGCAGCGGAAATGAACGCCATCGTCGAGCAGATGAATCCGGCTGAGCGCCTCCAGTTTTTCGACGAACTGCCCGAAGAGACCTGGCAGCGCCTCATGGATGAACTCTCCGGCCAGCAGCCGGCCGAGGGCGTCACTGCAGCCCCGGCGGTTGAACACGCCCCGCCCGCTGAAGCCATCATCCACGCTCTCCGGGTGGAAAAAAGCTTCGCACGGCCCGATGGCGGTGAAGTGCAGGTCATCGCGCCAACAGATCTCGCCATCGAGCCCGGCGTCATCATCGCCCTGCTCGGGCCTTCGGGCTCGGGTAAATCTACGCTGCTGCGCATCCTCACCGGACTGACTCCGCCCTCCGGCGGCCAGGTGCTATGGCACGGCGCTCCGCTCGGCGAATCCAACCCCAACGTTGCCATCGTGTTCCAAAGCTTCGCCCTGTTTCCCTGGCTCACCGTCCTGGATAACGTGGAAGTCCCGCTGCTCGCGCGCGGCGTGACGCAGGACCAACGGCGCGGGCGCGCCCTCAAAACGCTTGCATCGGTGGGGTTGGAAGGTTTCGAAACAGCCTTCCCCAAGGATCTCTCCGGCGGCATGAAACAGCGCGTCGGGTTCGCGCGCGCGCTGGCCGTCGAGCCCGAAATCCTCTTCATGGACGAGCCGTTCTCCGCGCTCGATGTCCTGACCGCCGAAAATCTCCGCAGCGAGCTGATGGAACTGTGGCTCGGCCACAAAATTCCCACGCGCAGCATCTTCATCGTCACCCACAACATCGAGGAAGCGGTCCTGCTGGCCGATCGCATTATCGTAATCGGCCGCAATCCAGCTCGTATCCGCGCCGATTTCCACATCCCTCTGAAACAGTACCGCGACCGCCACTCCGCCGAATTTCTTCTCTACGTGGATTACATCTACAAACTCATGACGCAGCCCGAA
>JASHOO010000254.1 GCA_030041035.1 Bryobacteraceae bacterium
GCGAGTCTTCTTGCCACCTCGCCTAGGTTGGGAACAAATCAGCAATTGCAAGTTGATTTCATCAACCTGTACGCAGCCTGGACCGGAAAGATTCAGGATTTCTGGAAGGCGCTGAGTGCGGATCCGGAATTTGCCTCAGCCGTTCCCGAGCTGCAGCTCACCTTCCAGCTGGGGACGCTAACTCTGAGCAACACCGCGCTGGTCAGCGCGCTGCGTTCTACCTATAACCTGTCGTCGCCGAGAAGCCTGATTTCGCAGTCGGACGCGACGAAGTTAGCGCAGCTGATTACTTCCAAGCAGATTGCCATTCCGGCAGGCATTTCAGGAGGCATTCCGGCCGCATACGCTGCCAACATCATAGGCCAACTCAAAGCGGCATTCCCTACCGATTTCGTGGCCAAGTCTCTCGCGACCTCGAGCGACACCATCAATCAAGCTGTCGCAACTGTGTTGGGCAACGCGCCTGATCTCGATCTGAGGACAACGAATATCAATACCTACCTCGCCGCGAATTCAGCAGCAGCTTTCACGGGAATCGCGTCGAACCAGGTGAGTGCCGTCAATGCCCGCCTCAAGGCCGTGCAGCGCGTGTTTCGACTGAACGCCGACGGTGGGACGATTCAGACATTGCTGGGTTCGGGTTTCGACTCGGCCCGCAAAATTGCCTCTACGCCGCGGGCAGTTTTCCTGCGGCAATACTCCGCCAGCCTCGGCGGGCAAGCCACTGCGGCGCAAGTTTACAGTTCCGCGCAGCAGATTTCTGGTCTGGTTTCCAATCTGTATCGAACCGTCACCGAAGGTCTCCGCGGCGGAAATCCGATGGTTATCGACAGCCCAGTAACGGCGATTCAACAGATTCTGAACGCCAGCCTTCCCAACTGGCAGGCGCTTTTTGGATGGACGAGCACCTGCGAGTGCGACGAATGCACCGCTCTCGACGGTCCTGCGGCCTACTTTGTTGATCTGCTGCAATTCTTGAACAATGGCACCACCAACCTCACCAGCGGCACCATAAATACCGCGGGCTACACACCCCTAGATGTTCTCATCGGATATAAGAACAATCCAAATAACTATGCGTGGACAGCGGCTGCAAACGGTACATCGACCAAGGGCGCACTCAAAGGAGCGAACACGTCAAATCCACCCTTGGGCCGGCGTCCGGACCTGGCGTATCTGCAATTGACCTGTGCGAACAGTGATACAGCACTTCCTTACGTTGACTTGGTGAACGAGATTCTGGAAAGCTATGTGTACTACGTCGGCATGCAAAACCAGGCCTACCTGCCTGGTCAGTCCAAAAACACTCCGCCCGATGCGACGACTACCGAACTCACCGCCAATCCCGACAATGTCCTGAGTCACGTGTATGCATCGACCGGTACGCCTCCATCCCCACTGACTCAAGCGGCTTATCCTTTATCTCTCCCTTATGACCGTTATTTGGACTCAGTCCGCATTTATCTGACTAACGTTGGCGTCACGCGCGCCCAGATACTGGAGGCCTTCACGCTACCGTCCTCCACGCTGGACGAACAGGCTCAACTCGCCGTCGAGGTGATGAATTCAACTCAATACGAATATGCGCTCATCACCGGCGTGGACTATACCAACAACCAAATCACCTATCCCGCCACTTGGGCTCTCTACGGATTCTCAGCTCAGAGTTGGCCGAGCCCGACTCCGGTAGTAACCCCTCCAACCGTGACGCCGCTCAATCCAAACTCAGCCACCTTTGCCGTGACCGTAGGCAGTTCCGGATCCGTACCAACATTGACGGTTAGCGGGACCCCCAACGGCGGAGATTCCGTGACTTTCGAAGTTGTCTTAAGTGGTGTGGATGGCTCACCGGTCACCATCACGTACGTTGCGCAACAGGGCGATAAACCCTGGTCAATCGCATTGGAACTGGCCAACCTGCTTACGGCGAACGTAACAATGAACGCGGCGGGCATATCTGCGAAGTCGTCCGGTTCCGGGGTCACATTTGTGCTTGGCACTTCGACCTGGCTCACCACGCTGGCCGTGGTACAGACATTCCTGGACTGCGTCGGCATCTGCTTTGCCGATCTCATCGCGCTGCTGAAAACCCGATACTTGAACTCTGGCCAAAGTATTTTGCTGCAACCGAATGCGAACAATCCCTGTGATGTAACTTCCATGCTTATCACTGGCCCGCTACAGGTCAATGGTAGCGTTAACGGCAACCCTATCTTAGCTCTTGGCGCGTTGATGCTCTTCTATATGAATGTACCGGGGTTTCTGCGACTAAAGCGCCGACTGTGCTGGACGATTGCAGACCTTGATAAAGCGATTCTCGCGATCAGCGCTACTGCATTTGTTCCCCCTGGGGCCACTCTAACTGGCCGTTCGTTTGTCCTCGCTGCGAGTCAGATCAAAATGCTCCAGGGTTGGCTGAATCTTTCGGTCACGCAGTTACTAAGTTTGTGGGTGAACATTGACACGGATGGGCGGGACTCTTTGTATGTCCAGCTGTTTCAAAACAAGGCGGTTGTCAGTCCGCTGGACTCTGCTTTTGCGCTCCAATCCCAAGCCAGTCTGCTCAACCCTCCCCAATCGTTTCGCACGAGCCTGAATGGCACATGGAGTGACCAAACGCCAGTTGCACCCCAAGCGTCGTGGGCCACGGGCGTCCTGTATTTCACCGGCACAATGACGGAAGAACAACACGACGACTTGCTGACTTGGGCAAATCAAGATACTGCCACATTGCTCGCTATCGACAACCTTTACAACCAGCGCGCGTTCGTCGCACCCGACATTGTCGCCCCCAACGGACAAAACCAACCACTGATCTGCGATCACCTGAACACGATCCAGTCTGCGTTGCAGGTTGGAGCAACGGACCTGTCTGCCATTGCCGCAGATTGCAACCTGATCCCAACTGGTGCCGATCTAAAAGGGTTCGCTTTTGCCGTGATCGGCGGATCGCCAACCGTTACGGATTCCGTTTCGCTGACGCTGGCATACACGTCCCCAAGTGCCAGCAACCGGGCAAGTGTTTCATACTCCGTGGCGAACGGAGATAGTTTGGAGTCGATTGCTACTGCTCTTGCAGCCGCAATCAACGCCAACAGGACCTTCCAGACTGATGGCGTGTCGTCCGCGGCCCAAGGCAGTGTGATCAACATTTACGTGGGAGCGGACACAGGTGTCTCGCTGTCGTTGACCCCTGCCACTACGCCGACGAGTGCATCCGAAACGGTGGCCATCTCAAATGCCCCGAAGCTCAACGTTGCAAACCTTTCTGCACTTTACCGGTACGCCGTGCTGGCTCAGGCACTCGATCTTTCAGTTAGCGAACTTATCGCCTTGAAGTCGTTGACAGGTATCAACCCTTTTGTGGCGGGAGGCAGCGCTCAACTGACAGGTGCGTTGCCGCTTGCCTTGACTCAGGATGGCGAGTTGCCGAGCTCTCCCACGAATCCAGCGGTTCAGTTCGTGTACGCAGCTCAGGGAGTAGAGTCCTCGAACTTCTCCATCGAGCAGCTGAATTATCTCTACCGGGCTATTCCTGACGCGATCGACGGCCTGCCTCCGCTGCTTGCCGATCAGGAGCAGATGATGGCCGCTCTGTCGGCGGGATTGCAGAAGATTGCCGCCGCGAATGTCTTGTCTCCAGATCCATCGGGTGTGGCTCTTCGGAAGAAGCTCGCGGCTATCCTGCCTGCTGACCAACTCGATCCCACCATGGCAATGATCGCAGGAAGCGCCAGTTATGTGAGCGCAAACTCCGTGCCAACGATTCCTCTCCGTGCCACGCGCCAAGGAAACTTCCAACCATCTCCTACCACCCTGATTTCTGTGGGTGGGGCCGTTACTCAGAGCGATACGGTCTGGATCTGGCTGACATTGGAGGGCCTTGCCGGATCGCCTGTCATCTTTAGTTACCCGGTCGCAACGAGTGATTCGCCAGCGTCGATCGCAGCGAATCTGCAAGGACAGATTCAAAACGCACTCGGCTCCAGC
>JASHOO010000255.1 GCA_030041035.1 Bryobacteraceae bacterium
ATCTTTTACACCTGGTGAGAGTAGATGATCGCGTCCTGCTGATCATGCAGTCGCCGGGAGGCTTGGCGGTGGTTGAAGGGAGTGTGGCGCCGCCGGCAGCCATGCGCGCTGCGGCGGCGGAGCGTGCATGAAACCGGCCGCTCGCGCCTTGTTGCTGACTGCCACGGGCGCCCAGATCCAGGTTCGGGCAGCCGCCCCGCCGGCGTTGGCGGGCATTCACCCGGTTACCGCCAGCGGTTTAGGCGCTCCCATGCAGATCCTGCTGCTGCTGACCGCCCTGACGCTGCTGCCGGCGGCCATCATGTCGTTGACGCCGTTTCTGCGCCTGACCGTAGTGCTGCACTTTCTCCGCCAGGCGCTCGGCACCCAGACGGTGCCGTCCAACCAGGTGCTGGTCGGGCTGGCTCTGTTTTTGACCGTCATGATTATGCAGCCGGTCGGCGCGGAGATTTACCACCAGGCCTGGCAACCGTTTGAGAACGGGCAGGTGAGCTATCAGCAGGCCCTCGACACTGGGTCGCAACCCCTGCGCGCTTTTCTGCTGCGGTTTGCGCGAGAGCGGGATATCCGCCTGTTTTTGGAAGCCTCGCACCGCCCGGCGCCGCGCAACCCCTCAGAAGTCGATCTCACCGTGCTCATTCCGGCCTACATCCTGTCCGAGCTGCGCGCCGGGTTCCAGATCGGCGCGGTGCTGTATCTTCCCTTTCTCCTCATTGATCTGGTGGTCGCCTCCATCACGCTCTCGATCGGTATGGTGCAACTGCCGCCGGTCATGATCTCGGCGCCTCTCAAGATTCTGCTGTTTGTGCTGGTGGACGGCTGGAACCTGGTGGTCGGCTCGCTCGTGCAGAGTTTTTACCAATGAGAGGGATCTTCCAGCTATGACGCCGGACCTCGTAGTCGGAATGCTACGCCACATGCTGCTCACTACTTTGTGGATCGCCGCGCCGTTATTGCTGATTGGCCTGGCGGCGGGAATCGTGATCAGTCTTGCGCAGATTGTGACCTCCATCCAGGACGCGGCTTTCAACGCTATTCCACGGCTGGCGGTGTTTGTCACCAGCACGCTGCTGCTCATGCCCTGGATGGTGAGAAAACTGATGGACTATACGACCGCTTTGTTCGCGGATCTGGGCCGTTACACACGCTGATGCCTTCCGCGGTGCTCCTTTCCTTTCTCGTGGTTTTCTGCCGTGTAGCGGGCTTCTTCACTTTCATTCCGCTGCCGGGCGGTAAACCCGGTCCGGACGTAGCGCGCGTGGTCCTTTCCCTGAGTTTTACTATGGCGCTCTATGGACAGTGGCCGAGCGTGCCCGAAAATCCTCCTCTGAGCTGGTGCGTAGCCACGGTGATCTCGGAGGCGGCACTGGGCCTGGCCGTGGGCCTGGCCGTCGCCTGTCTGACCGAGGTCTTTCTCATGATGGCCCAGGTAGCCGGCTTGCAGGCCGGATATGGCTACGCTTCCACCATCGATCCCGTGACCCAGGCCGATGCCACGGTGTTGCTGGTAGTGGCGCAGTTGATCGCGGGGATGTTGTTCTTCGCGATGGGGATGGACCGGGAGATTTTGCGCGTTTTGGCACGCAGTCTGGAAAATCATCCCCCCGGTTGGTTCACTCTGAATCGCCCTGCAGCCGCGCCGATCCTGCACCTGGCAGCGGGAATTTTTTCCGGTGGTGTGCGTCTGGCGTTGCCGGTAGTGGCGCTGCTCACGCTGGTGGATCTGGCGCTGGCTTTCATCGGTAGGCTCAACGCACAACTGCATCTGGTGGTCCTGGCCTTCCCCGTCAAGATGCTGGTGGCGCTGAGCGTACTGGCGGCGGTAGGGGCGCTGTACCCGCGCGTTTATGCCGCCGGAATGCGTCAGGCCCTGGCCGTCGCGGCGCACCTGGCGGGGAGTTGATCGTTTATGGCGGACACCTCGCAAAAAACCGAGCAAGCTACTCCCCGGCGCCTGGAGAAGGCGCGGCAGGAGGGCCAATTTGCGGTTTCGCGGGAGCTGGTCAGCGCCTTCGAGTTTCTGACGTTTACGGCGCTGGTTGCGGCCGGCGGACCGTCATTCTTTATCCAATTGCGGGAGGCCATGCGCTGGCTGTTTTTGCGCGCCTTCACCCCCGGCTGGAGCGAGCACGAACTGGTGCAGTTGTTCGCCGGAGCCGCCATGCGCATGTTTGGACCGCTGGCTCTGGCCGGCGGCGCGCTGCTGGCAGTGGCTTTGGGAGCGCAACTGGCCGCCACCAAAATGGGCCTCAGTCTGAAGAAGCTCGCCCCCGACTGGCAACGCCTCAACCCCGGCCGCAAACTGCCCGAGCTGTTGCGCCAGAACCTGCCCTCCCTTCTGCAGGCGGTCCTGCTCATCCCGCTGGTCGGTTACGCCGTTTACGTGATCGCGCGTGACGGCTTTGTCCAATTCTTCTGGTTGCCGCTCGGAACAGCCGAAGCCGGAGCGCGGGTAGTGGCGCGCGCTCTCCAGCAGCTGCTGTGGAAGGCTGCGCTGCTGTTTCTGGTTTTCGGAGTGGCCGATCTGGCGCGCCAGAAACGCCGGTATCAGAAGGACCTGCGCATGAGCCGCCAGGAGGTCCGCGAGGAAACCAAGGAGGTCGAGGGGAATCCGCAGATGAAGCAGCGCATCCGCCGCCTGCAGCGTGATCTGTTGCGGCGGCAAATGATGAAGGAGGTCCCCACCGCGACCGCGGTCATCATCAATCCCACTCATTACGCCGTAGCTCTCCGCTATCTGTCCGGAGCCATGGCGGCACCTGTGGTGGTGGCCAAGGGCAAGAACTATCTGGCGCTGCGCATCCGTGCCAAAGCCATGGAGCATCAGGTGCCGGTAATCGAGAACCCGCCGCTCGCTCAGGCGCTGTACCGCTCGGCAGCGGTGGGCCAGGAGATCCCCACGCATCTCTACCGCGCCGTGGCCGAGATCCTGGCCTATCTCTACCGTCTGATGCACGGCCGGCTTCCGGGGGTGAGATAGAGTATGGCGGCCAAAGCCCTTGCCCTTGCCGCACCACCGGCGCCTCCGGCGGCGACACGCGTGGGCTGGAGCGAGATGGCTGTCCCCATCGCCGTGCTGGCCATCATCCTGGCTCTGATTGCGCCCGTCCCCGGATTTCTGTTGGACGTCCTCATCGTTACCGACATCATGTTGTCGGTGGTGGTGCTGATGGTCTCGATGTACATTCTGCGCCCCGTCGAATTTAACGTCTTCCCCACCACTTTGCTGCTGTTGACGCTGTTCCGCCTGGCCCTGAACATCTCGTCATCGCGCCTCATCCTGCTCAACGGCAACTCGGGTACGGGCGCCGCCGGCGAGGTCATCCAGGCTTTCGGCAACTTTGTCGTGGGCGGCAACTACATCGTGGGCGCCGTCATCTTTCTGGTCCTGATCGCCATCCAATACGTGGTCATCAACCACGGCGCGGTGCGCATCTCCGAGGTTACGGCACGCTTCACCCTGGACGCTCTGCCGGGCAAGCAGATGTCCATCGATTCCGATCTCAACGCCGGCCTGATCGACGAAGCCGAAGCGCGGAGGCGGCGCAAGCAGCTGGCTTCGGAAGCCGAATTCTACGGGGCAATGGACGGTGCGTCGCGCTTTACGCAGCGCGACGCGGTGGCGAGCATTCTGATCACCGGCATCAACATCATCGCCGGGTTGCTGATCGGGGTGCTGCAGAACGGGATGGATTTCCGGCGCGCCATCGAAACCTACACCGTGCTGACCATAGGCGACGGCCTGGTCACGGTAATACCGGCGCTCATGATTTCCATCTCGGGTGCGCTGATCATCACGCGCGCCAGCGCCGATGCTCGGGTCGGCGTGGAGTTCCGGCGCCAGGTGTTCGGCACGGCGCAGCCGCTGCTGCTGGCGGCGGGCGTGCTGGTGGCCATGGCCGCCTTTCCCGGTCTGCCTAAGGTTCCCTTCCTGCTGCTGGGCGCCGGTCTAGGAACCACCGGCTGGCGCATGCGTCAGCGCAGCGCGGTGGAAGCTAAATCCGCCGCCGCCGTAGAACGCGAGCCGGCGCGCGAGAATCTGGAGGCGCTGCTCAAAGTGGAGCCGCTGGCGGTGGAAGTGGGGTTGGGGCTGGTGGGCATGGCCGAGGGCGGCCTGAACTCGCCACTGCTGCGCCGCATTGCCGGGATCCGCCGTCAGATGGCCGGCGATCTGGGGTACATGCTGCCGCCGGTGCGGGTCACCGACAATCTGGCTTTGCGTGCGCGCGAATATGTGATTCTGCTCAAGGGCGCGGAGATCACGCGATATGAGCTGCCGCAGGGCGCCGAACTGGCCATCGCCGCGGGGCGCCCCGAGAAGGCTCTCGAAGGACAGGCTACGCGCGATCCGGCCTTCGGCATGCCGGCCTACTGGATCCCGGCCGCGGCCACCGACAGCGCCCGCGCTGCCGGCTACACCGTGGTCGATGGCGTGAGCGTGCTGGGCACGCACCTGGCGGAGGTCGCGCGGCGTTATGCGCATGAGCTGTTTTCGCGCCAGGACGCCAAGAAGCTGCTCGACCGGGTGGCCGTCGAGAGCCCGCGTCTGGTCGAAGACCTGGTCCCCAAGCTGCTGCCTCTCGCGACGGTGCAGCGCGTCCTGCAAAACCTGCTGCGCGAGCGCGTCTCCATCCGTGACGCCGTCACCATCCTGGAGGCGCTCGGCGAAGCCGCGCCCACTAGCCGTAACCCTGTGCTCCTCACCGAGTACACGCGACAGGCCATCCGCCGGTCGATGGTGAAGCCCTATCTGAACGCAGCGGGCGAGTTGGTGGCCTATTTCCTGGAGAGCTCCACCGAACAGGCCATCGAGCGCGCGGCCGAGCACGGGGAACAGTCGAGTTCATTTTCGCTCGACCCGCAATTCATGCGTGACCTGGTGCAGCGCCTCACCCAGAAGCTGGTGCAGCCGGAGACGCCGGTCGTGGTGATTACCAGTGCTCCGGCGCGCTACTTCCTGCGGCAGATCGTGGAAGCCTCGTTGCCCAATCTGTTTGCCATTTCGCACAACGAGGTGCCGCCGGGGGTGAAAGTGGTCTCTCTAGGAGTCCTGCCGTGATCCCGTTCGACCGGAGTGCGTCTGCGGGTGGCAGAACCAGAGCAATCGGGAGGGTTTCCTTATGTACGTAAAGTCATTTTTCGCGGCTACTGTTGAGGAGGCACTGGCCGAGGGCGGCCGGGAGATGGGTCCGGACGCGCTGCTGGTGCAATCGAGAAGAGCGCCTCGGGAATCGCGTCATCTGGGGGAATGCGAAGTGGTGCTGGCGCTCGCCGCCGCGCCTCGTTCCACGTCCGGTGAGCAAGCTGCGCCCGCCCCGTCCATGCTCGAGAGGGAACTGGCCGCACTGCGCTGCCAGGTCGACGCCATGCGGCGCTCCCTGACCCATGCCGCCGTGGCCGCGCCGCGCTGGCTCGCGCCGTCGTCCGCGACGGCCCGCATTTTCACCCTGCTGGTGGAAGCGGAAGTCTCCCTGCCGTTGGCCGAGCAGATCGCCGAAGCCGTGGCTGCGGGGGTGGGGCCGGGCGCGGACCTTCCGCGAGCGCTGGCCGCTGCTCGCGCCGAGATCGAGAAGCGGTTTGAAGTGGACGCCACCTTGGGGCGCGAGGCCGCGGCCGGGCGCGTGGTGGCGGTGACCGGACCGCCGGGGGCCGGGAAAACCACCACTCTGGCCAAGCTGGCGGTCACCTACGGCCTAGCGGCGCGCCGGCCGGTGGCTCTGATCTCTGCCGACCACTGCCGCATTGCCGCGGCCGACCAGTTGCGCGCCTATGCTGCCATCCTGGGCGTGTCTTTCGAGCTGGCAGAAACCCCCCGGGCTTTGGCGCAAGCCCTCGAGTTCCATCGCGGCAAGGAGCTGATCCTGATCGACACCCCGGGCCTCGCTGGCGACGATCTCGATCAGGGTGCGGATCTGGCGGCATTCCTCCACTCGCGCCAGGACATCGATACCCACCTGGTCCTATCGGCGTCCATGAAATCCGCCGATATTACTCGTGCCGTGGAGCGATTCGAGATCTTCGGGCCCGCCAAGCTGCTGTTCACCAGACTGGACGAGACCGCCATGCTGGGACCGGTGGTGAACGAAGCGGCGCGCACCCGTAAACCGGTTTCCTTCCTGACGGCGGGGCAGCAGGTGCCGGAACACCTGGAGCCGGCCACCAAAAGCCGCATTATCGATGGCCTGCTCTCGTGTGGAGCGGCAGCGGAGCGGGCCGCCGCATGACGCCGTTATGACCGGCTATTCCACCCCCCCCGAGACCAGCGCAGAAGAGCGTGAGCGGCTCATTCTGGAGCACCTTCCACAGGTGCGGCTGATTGCGCGCCGCATCCACGAGCGGCTGCCCGACAATGTCAGCCTCGATGATCTGATCTCGGCGGGCGTGGTGGGGCTGATCGCGGCCATCGACCATTTTGATCCCCAGCACAACGTCAAACTCAAAACATACGCCGAGTACAAGATCCGCGGCGCCATTCTGGACAGCCTGCGCGGCCTCGACTGGGCGCCGCGGCAGAAACGCAAGATGGCCCGGCAGGTGGAGGCCGCCATACAGCGGGCGGGCCAGCGGCTGCGCCGTGAGCCGACCGAGGAGGAGATCGCCGCCGAACTGGAAATGGATCTGGCCCAGTACCACGCCTGGCTGGCGGATTTGCAGGGTCTGTCGATTGCCGCGCTCGAGCCGGCGGGCGATGGCCGTGACCTGCTCGAGTACATCGCCGATGATGTCGAGCATCTGCCCTCCCGCGTGGTGGAGCGGGCTGAGCTTGAGCGCGTGCTGGCGGAGGCCATCGAGCAGATGCCGGCGATCGATCGCACCGTCATCAGCCTGTACTACCACGAGGAACTGACCTTGCGCGAGATCGCCCAGGTGGTCCACCTGCACCAGTCGCGTATTTCGCAGTTGAAATCGCAGGCCATTCTCCGGCTGCGCTCCTATCTGGCCCGGCGCTGGCCGGCCGAGCGGGGGATTTGACCATGCCTGAACCCATGAACGAGCACGCCCGCTGGTTTATGGAACAGTGGACCGCCGCGCTGGCTGCGGCCATCGATTCCATGACCGAGGAGCGGCCCGAGGTACAATTTGCCGCAGACTCCGCCACGCCTGCCGGGGAAGGCCCCGCCGAGGAAGGCGCGCTGTGCTGGGAACAAGGTTTTCAGGGCATACCGCAGCCCGCCGTGTGGGTGACCGCGCCTCAATCCACCTGGCGGTCGCTCGGCGAGCGCACGTTGCGCGCCGCCGGCATCGAGGCTGCTGAGCCCGCTGATGCACGCAACACCTATCTCGAGATCCTGAACCAGTCGCTCGCGGCGACCGCGCAAGCCATCGGCATGCGGATGGCGAAAGAGGTGGCGTGCGAGCGGGGGGCGGAGCGCCCGAGCCCCGGCCCGGCGGCCCAGCACGGCAGTGTCACGCTGCGCTTTCCCGATGGCTCGCTGACCCTGGTGGTGGACCTGAGCGCGGACCTGTTGGCGGCTCTGGCCAGTCCGCCTGCCGCCGGCGATATGCCGTCTGAGGACGCCGAGGCCCATCCCGCCGATCCCGCACCGCCCGTACCCGCGCCTGCCGCCGCCAGGCCCATGGAGGTGCTGCTGGATGTGGAACTGCCGGTCAGCGTTTCCTTCGGCCGCACGCAGCTTCCCATCAAGGAGGTCCTCAAGCTCACCACCGGCTCGATTGTCGAGCTAAATCGGTCCCTCAACGAACCGGTCGACGTGGTGGTCAACAACTGCGTGGTGGCGCGTGGGGAAGTGGTCGTGATCGAGGGGAACTACGGAGTGCGGATTCACCAGATTGTCAGCCGGCAGGACCGGCTGCGGAGTCTGCGGTAATGGGGGCGCGCACGGGATGGAGGCGGCGCCCATGTTGAGCCTCACCGTGGCGGGCGTGTTGGTGGCGGCGGGGCTGGCAGTGGGGCTGCTCGCGGCGCTCTATATGTTCTGCACCCTGAAAGTGGAGATCCGCGCCCTCCGGCGGCAGCCCGGCGCACCGGCCGCGCCCGCAGACTGGCAACGCCGCTTGTCGGACCTCGAGACGCGCCTGTTGGCGGCTGGCTCGTGCCCCGACTCCGAGCCCGGGCCGGCCCAAGCGTCGGCCATGGCCGTGCGTCCCTCCATGAACCTGAACTGGCGGAGTCAGGCTCTGCGACTCGCGCGGCGCGGCGAGTTGCCCGAACAGATTGCCTCGCGTCTGGGACGGGCCAGCGGGGAAATCCGGCTGCTGTTGAAAATCCACGGAATGCTGATCCACCAGGCTCTAGCCGGGCCGCGCCCTTCCGCGATGTTAAAGACCGCAGCCGAATCTGCCGATATCTTCCCTAGCGCGCCCCTCGCTTCGCGCGAGCAAACGGGTACCGTCGACAGCGCCCCGGGCGAAAGCAAGAGGAGCGTAGTGGAGTCCAAATGAGTGGAATCCAAATGAAGGTTCAGGACAGCAATCTGACCGGAGCTCCGGCTCTTCCGGCATCCGGAGAGGTGACGCGCCAGGCCTCGGTTGATGCCGCGCCAGCGGCAAAAACCGGCTACGGCGATCGCGTGGAACTTTCGGGAGTCGCGGGAAAGCTGGGGGCTGCGCTGGCCGCGCAATCCCAGGGCCAGGCGGCGCGCGTGGCCGCGCTCGAGCAGAGCTATCAGTCCGGCAGTTATCAGGTGGACGCCCGTGCAACCAGCCGCGCCTTGGTCGGAGAAACTCTCGCCGCGGGCGCCGCGCCGGAGACCGGATGACGTCTGCCGCGAACCTGATCGAAAGGGCGCGCCGCGATCTGGAATCTGCCGCCCGGTTGGCCGCGCAATCCGGCGTGGCGGGGCTGACCGCCAGCCGCGAGCTGCTCGAGCGATCAACCCGGCAGTTTGCCGCGGCTATGGAACTACTGCGCGCCGATCCCCTCAGCCGGGAATCGCACGCGTGCCAGGCTTTCGAACGTTTTCAGGCGCAAGCGCGAATCTTTGCCGCCCTCCACCGCAGCACCGCCACGTTATGCGCCCGCTGGTGCGGATCCTGGAGCCAAGGGCAGGTGTACGCGCCGGCCGGCGGAGCACGGCCGGTAGTGCCGGTTTCGACCGGGCGGCGCGTCTCGCTCCAAGCCTAGCGTGGGAGGTCGTAAACGCCATGTCGCTGCTTTCATCCCTCTACACCACCGCCAACGCGCTCACTGCCTTTCAGCAGGCCCTCACCGTCACCTCGAACAACGTCGCCAACTCCCAGACTCCGGGCTACGCCACCCAGGTCCAGAATCTGGTGGCGGAGCCGTTCGATCCGGCCCAGGGCCTGGACGGGGGCGTGTCGCCGGGCAATGTCCAAAGTACACGCAACGAGTTCGCCGAGCAGGCGGTCGACAGCGCCCAGACCTCTTTGGGCCTGGCCACCCAGCAGTCCTCCAGCCTGACCAATGTGCAAAACGCACTCAACCTTTCCGGTTCCAACGGCATTCCGGACACGCTGGGAAATCTGTTCGCGAGTTTTTCCGCCTGGAGTGAAGATCCGCAAA
>JASHOO010000256.1 GCA_030041035.1 Bryobacteraceae bacterium
TGCCACCAGTCTGCCGACAGTGATCAAAAAAGCCGTGGCTTTACGACATTCCGGAAAGTCCGAAGAGGCGGCGGCGCTCCTCGACGATTACTCCGCTTCCTGTCTAAACAAGGCGATCGCCAAAACCCAGGATCTGCGAAAGCGATTCGCAGGCACCACCAACGTGGCTTCCAGGTGAAGTCCGGGCGCGCGCCCGGGCACGTGTAGACCATGGACACTACATACTCCAAGGCGGTGGCGCTGGCCGTACCCGTCTTTCTGTCTCTCATCGTCCTGGAAGTCATCGCGGACCGCGCCAGGGGCACGCGCTACTATCACCTGGCAGATGGCATCAACAGCTTGAGCTGCGGCGTGGTCAGCACAGGGATGCGCGTCTTCTTCGGCTTCTTCGGATTGTTCACTTACGAATGGGTGTTCGAGCACTGGGCCCCGATTCACCTGCCGGCCAAACACTGGAGCACCTGGATTTTCGCTTTCGTCTTCTACGATCTTTGCTACTACTGGAACCATCGCTGGGGGCACACGGTCAGCCTGTTCTGGGCGGCGCACGTGGTGCATCACCAGAGCGAAGAGTTCAACCTCACCACCGCCTTGCGGCAATCCGGCACCGACGCCTTCCTGAGCTGGATTTTCTACCTGCCCCTGGCCCTGTGCGGCGTGCCCATGGGCGTCATGTTGATGGTGGGCGTGATCCAGTTGTTCTACCAGTTCTGGCCGCACACGCAAATGATCGGACGCCTCGGTTTTCTCGACCGCTGGATTCAGACTCCTTCGAACCACCGCGTGCATCATGCGCAGAACGGCATCTATCTCGACAAGAACTACGTGGGCGTGTTCCTCATCTGGGACCACCTGTTCGGCAGCTTTCAGGAAGAGTTGGATGAAGAGCCGTGCATTTACGGCATCCGCGGGCAACTGAAGAGCTGGAACCCGGTGTGGGCCAATCTGCATTACTACGTGGCGATGGCTAAGGACTCGTGGCATGCCCGCTCCTGGGCGGACAAGCTGAGGGTATGGTTCGGGCGTCCCGGCTGGCGGCCGGCCGATGTGGCCACGCGTTTTCCTAAACCCCCTTATGATCCCCACGTCGATTTCGTGAGGTTCGATCCGCCGCGCAACGCACTGCTGAGCGCCTACGGCCTGGTGCAGTTTCTCCTGCTGATCGCCATCAACAGTCACTTTCTGGCGCTGCTTCCCGAACAGACGGCCGCGCTGAACGTCGCATATTTTCTCTACGTCCTCGGCACGCTGGTGTGTCTCGGCGGGGTGCTGGAGAACCGGCGCGGCTTCGTGATCGCAGAGGCAGCCCGGCTGATCACAACCGCGCTGGTGGTTCTGACTACCCGCGCGTGGTTCGGCGGCGTACGGGATGCGCGCGTGGTGATCCCGCTGCTGGCGTTCCAATTCCTGTCGCTCGCGTGGCTATGGCTGGCAGTGCGTTCGCGCCCCAGGCCGCTAGCCACGATCGCCGTTGCTTAAACTCCGCCGCGATCATCCGATGGTCCGAATCACGACGTGGGGCGGCTTACTCACCTCTGAGCCAGGTGTCGGCTGTCGGCGCGCGCACCTAGATTTTTCCAATCTCTGCGCGGTCGTTCCGGCGTCCCTGCACGGACGACGGGCAGCCAGATGCCGCTAGTAGCCTCTAATGCCATCTGGCAGAAGCTGGCGGCGGACGGAATCCCGCCGCCGGCGGATAGGCTCTACTTTGACATGCTCAAGCGGGAACGAAATGCCTCCTGGCGTAAGTGCTCATGCAGCTCGTCCGGCAAGAAGATGGTAGTGCGCTTCATATATGCATCGCAGCATATATGTTCACTTAACTCCACGTCCGGTCATGCGAGTGCTCGTGGTTCCACTCGGGGGTGGGCTCGAAGTAACCGGGTTCGAGCAGGTGCTGCTTGACCGCGTCGTCGTTGAGCGTCACTCCCAAACCAGGTTTTTCCGGAACTGTAATGAAACCGTGATTGATGATGGGCTTTTCGATGCCTTCGACCAGGTCGCCCCACCAGGGGACGTCGACGGAATGATTTTCGAGCACCAGGAAGTTCTCGGTGGCGGCGGCGCAGTGCACGCTCGCCATGCAGGAAACCGGCGTTCCGGCGAAGTGCATGGCCATGGGCACGCCGAACTCCTGGATGGAGTCGCCAATCTTGTGGGTTTCGAGAATGCCGCCGGAGGTGGCGAGATCCGGGTGCAGGATGTCGACGGCGTGATTGCGCGCGAGCTCGATGAAATGGTCCTTGAGGTAGATGTCCTCGCCGGTGAGCGTGGGAATGTCGACGGCGTCGGTGATTTTCTTCCAGAGGTCCGTATACTGCCAGGGGATCATGTCTTCGAGCCACGCGAGATTGTACTTTTCCAGGCCCTTACCCAGCCGGATGCAGGAATTCACGCCGATGTGGCCGAAATGGTCGGCGGAGAGCGGGACCTCCATGCCGACATATTCGCGCACCGTGGCCACAAACTCCGCCATGCGCGCTATGCCCTTCTCCGTGAGCTCGAAACCGGTGAACATGTGCTGGACGGTGTCTCCCTGGCGGTACTTGGTGCCGAGGGGATGGGTGAGCGTTCCCTCTTCGTCGCCCAGCAGATCGATGCCCAGGTCCATTTTGAGCCAAGTGAATCCCTGGTCCTTTCGAGCTTTCAAGCGCTGGCCGTAGATCTTGGGGTCATTGGATTCTGTGGTGTCGGCGTAGCACCGGATCTTGTCGCGGAACTTACCGCCGAGCATCTGGTAAACCGGCACGCCGTAGGCTTTCCCGGCGAGATCCCAAAGCGCCATCTCAATGCCGCAAACGCCGCCGGCCTGCCGGGCATCGCCGCCGAATTGTTTGATTTTCCGGAAAATCTTGTCGACGTTGCAGGGATTTTCCCCCAGGATGCGGCTCTTGAGGATGAGGGCGTAGGTTTTGCTGGCGCCGTCGCGGACTTCGCCGAGGCCGTAGATGTCCTGATTGGTGTCGATGCGGATGAGCGGGCAGGTGAAGGGTGCATCCTTGACCACGGCCACGCGCAGGTCGGTAATTCTGAGATCCGAGGGATGGGAGTTTCGATTGACGTTCTGCACAGCGGCGTCGAGAGTGCGGTCGGCCCAAAAACCCGCGCCCAGTGCAGCCGCCGCCGAGCCCAGGAATCGCCGGCGTCCGATGCCAGTATGTGTTTTCATGCGGCTTATTGTAGTACCAAACGCTGTGATATTCTGATCGCTGATCTGTCCCGATTTCGTATTTAAGGAGACATCCGCGTGAGAGTCGGCGTATTTACCGCCTTGTTGGCGCAGCTTTCGCTGGACGAAGTACTCAAGAAACTGAAGAGCCTGGGCGTCGCAACGGTTGAGCTGGGAACGGGAAACTATCCGGGCGATCCGCATTGCAAGCTCGCGATGCTGGAAAACAAAGCTGAGCTCACGGCGTTCAAGCAGAAGCTGGCGGACAACGGTTTCAGCATCAGCGCGCTGAGCTGCCACGGGAATGCGCTGCACCCGAATCCGGCGGTCGCCAAGGCGAATCAGGAAGTCAACCGCAAGACCATTCTGCTGGCGGAGAAGCTGGGTGTGCCCGTGGTGATTGACTTCGCAGGATGCCCGGGCGACAGCGACAAGGCCAAACACCCCAACTGGGTGACGTGCCCGTGGCCGCCGGAGTATCTGGATGTGCTCGACTGGCAGTGGGAGAAGAAAGTGATCCCGTATTGGACCAAGCGCGCCAAGTTTGCCGACGATCACGGCGTAAAGGTCGCGATTGAGATGCATCCGGGATTTGTGTCGTACAGTCCGGAGACGATGCTGCGGCTGCGCTCAGCCGCGGGCAAGGCGATTGGCGTGAATTACGATCCCAGCCACATGTTCTGGCAGGGCATCGACCCCATTGCCGCAGTCCGCGTACTCGGCAACGCGATTTTCCACGTGCACGCCAAGGACACGCAGATCTACGAGCGCAACCTGCCGGTGACGGGCGTGCTGGACACCAAGAAATACACCGATGAGCGGAATCGGGCGTGGATTTTCCGGACGGTCGGTTACGGCCACGGAGCCGAGTGGTGGAGCGAATTCATTTCCACGCTGCGCATGTACGGCTACGATTACGTGCTGTCGATTGAGCATGAGGACAGCATTCTCTCGCCCACCGAAGGTTTAAGCAAAGCGATCCGCTTCCTCGATGAGATCGTGGTGAAGGAGCAGCCGGCGGCGGCGTGGTGGGTCTAACGCACGTGAGGATACTGCTTTTAGCTGCCTGCGCTTTTTCCTTATGCGCGCAGCCGGTGGTTCTGGGGCCGCAGATTCGGGCAGGCGCGGCGCGCGTAACGCTCACGCCGGATCTGAAAAAGCACGGCCCGGTTTACATGGCCGGCTTCGGCAACAACCGGGTGGCCACAGGAATGCACGACAACCTGTACGCGCGTTGCGTGGCTTTGAGCGCGGGCGGCGAGACGGTGGTGCTGTGCGGCGTGGATTCGATCGGGTTGTTCCTCGACGATGTGGAACGCATTCGCACAGACGTGAAGACGCAGTTGACTGGAGGGAAGAAAGCTTTCCCTGAGGAAGTGAACGTAGTTGTGGCGGCAACGCACGACCACCAAGCGCCCGACACCATGGGGCTGTGGGGTCCTGAGCGCGGCCGCTCCGGCATTAACGACGCGTACATGAATCTGGTCGCGGAGCGCGTGACGCAATCGGCGGTAACGGCGGTGCGCACGATGCAGCCGGCTTTGATCAAGGTGGGCGAGGCTCATCCCTCGGATCTGGATCAATTGATCCACGACGACCGGCCGCCGGAAGTGCTGGATGCGGGCGTGATTGTGTTGCAGGTGACCACGCCTCACGGCACGCCGATCGCCACGCTGGTCAACTGGGCCAACCACCCGGAGACGCTGGGAGCTCAGAACACGCTCATCACGGCGGATTACCCGTTCTATTTGTGCACGGAGCTGGAACGGCGGTTTGAAGGCGTCGCCGTATTTCTGAACGGCGCGGTGGGCGGTATGCAGTCGCCGCTGGGTGCCACTGTCATCGACAAGGCAAGCGGCAGGCCGGCTGCCGAAAATACATTCCAGAAGGCGGAGATCATCGGCCGAAGCGTAGCCGAGATTGCGGGCAGCGCCGCGAGGAATGCCACGCCGTTCAATGCCGATCATATCGAGTTCCATGAAAGGCTGATTCAGATTCCGATGTCCAATAAGGGCTTTCAACTGGCAGCGCAATCCGACGTATTCAAGGGCCGCAAAAAGATGACGGCCGACGGCGCTACGGTGACGCCGGTGGGCCTGGTGCGGCTCTCGGCGCAGGGCAAAGCATTCCTCGAAATCGCGCTCATCCCGGGAGAAATGTATCCGGAACTCAGCGTGGGTGGAGTGGTGCGCTACTCAGGTGCGGACTATCCGGATGCACCCGTCGAGCCGCCCATCAAGAACATGATGACGGCGGAATTCAAGATGCTGGTGGGTCTGGCGGACGACGAAATCGGCTACATCATCCCCAAGGCGGAGTGGGACGAGAAGCCGCCCTATTTGAACGGCGCGGAGAAACCCTGGTACGGCGAGGAAAACTCGGTCGGCCCGGAAGCGGCGCCATTAATTGCGTTGGCGTTCCAGCAGATCGTCAAAGGTGCGGGCGCTGGTAAGAACTAGAGTGACATTTCGCGTTCTCGCCGGCCTGCTCGCCGGTGTCGTCCTCAACGCCGTGGTTTTTCCGGCCTCGGCGCAGCACATCGAGTACAACCAGGTAAAGCCGGCGTTAATCGAGGAACGGCTGCACCGGGTAACGGACAAGACGGCGGACCGCGAGCAAACTCTGCATGAGTTGTTTGAAAGCGCCGGATGCAAAGAGGCCGCGCTGGATGAGGAGCCGGTGAAGAGGTCGCGCACTCCCAACGTTGTTTGCACGTTGCAGGGCACCGAAGATGGCCGCATCGTAGTGGGCGCGCACTACGACAAGGTTTCGAATGGTCATGGAGTGATCGACAACTGGAGCGGCGCTTCCCTGCTCCCCAGCCTGTATCAAGGTCTTTACGGCAAGCCGCGGCACCTGACGTTCGCGTTTATCGGCTTCACGGATGAAGAGAAAGGTCTGGTCGGTTCGAGAGATTACGTGAGCCACCTGTCCAAAGAGGACCGCACGCGGATTCGGGCTATGGTGAATATCGATTCTCTTGGTCTTTCGGACACGAAAATATGGCTGACCCGCGCGGATAAGAACCTGGCGAGCGCCGCGGCGGCGGTGGCTCACACGCTGAATCTGCCGTTGGGCGTGGTGAATGTAGATCGCGTGGGCGAATCGGATTCCCGGCCGTTTCTCGATGCCCGAATACCGGTGATCGATTTTCATTCCGTCACGCAGGAGACGATTGCCATTCTCCATAGCTCGCGAGACACGTTCTCGGCACTGAAGCTGATGGAATACGAGGACTCGTGCCATCTGCTGGTAGCTTACTTGGCCTATTTGGATGCAACTCTCGGCGCGAGCACGCAGCCTGCACCTCAGCCGCCGGCAAATGGTGCACCGCCGCCGGCCTCCTTATAATAGTTGTTTATCCAACCAGAAGGGAGTCTTGATGTCTGTGAAACGCGTGGGGATCCTCACCGGTGGTGGTGATGTTCCCGGATTGAATTCCGTAATCAAAAGCGTCGTGTATCGAGGCAGCGAGATCGGCTGTGAAGTGACGGGCATAAGGCGGGGCTGGGAAGGCTTGACGAACCTCAATCTGGACGATGAACAAAGCCGCGCGCGGTACATTTTGCCACTCAACCGCGCCAACACCCGCACCATCGACCGCACCGGCGGGACTTATTTGCATACCACGCGCACCAACCCCGCCAAGATGAAAAAAGTGCCGGAGTTCCTGAGTGCGGCGAACTTCCCGACGTCGCAAGCCACCAAAGACGGCAAGACCAGCACAGTTTACGACCTGACGCCGCAGGTGATCAAGAACCTGGAGAGGCTGGGGCTGGAGTATCTGGTGGCCATCGGCGGCGACGACACTTTGAGCTACGCGGCGAAACTCGATCAGGCCGGTTTCAAGGTGATTGCGATTCCCAAGACGATGGACAACGACGTGCAGAATACCGAGTATTGCATCGGTTTTTCGACGGCGATTACGCGCGCTACCGAAGCCATCGGACGGCAGCGCACGACGGTGGGCTCGCACGAGCGCATCGGCATATTCCGCATCTTCGGCCGCGATGCCGGATACACCGCGCTCTATACGGCCTACGTGACCTCGATGCGATGCTGCATCCCGGAGCACAAGTTCAATCTGGAAAAACTGATCGAGGTGCTGATGAGAGATAAGCGGACCACGCCCAGCAATTACGCGCTGGTGGTTCTTTCCGAAGGCGCGGAGTGGGAAGGCTACCACCTGCGCGAAACCGGCGAAGCCGACGCCTTTGGACATAAGAAAAAGGCGAACGTCGGAGAGGATTTGAGTGACGAGATCAAGAAACGCACCGGCGAGGAGACCATCGTCAGCGATTTGACGTACGATCTGCGCAGCGGCAACCCGGACTTTGTCGACAAGATGGTGGCGTCGACTTTCGCGAGCATGGGGATGGGGTGCATCGAGCGCGGAGAGCATGGATTGATGATGGCGATTAGCCGTGGCTGTTATGGGGCCGTGCCGATTCCGGATCCCAAGCTCGGGCCGCGCCGCGTGGATGTGGCGACGATGTACAACACCGAGCGATACCGGCCAAGCTACGAGAACAAGATGGGGCTGCCGATTTTCCTCACGCGGGCATAGAGGCAAAGAGCCGGCGGTGGGGCCGCGCAGACACAGAGAAAGGCGCAAAGGAGTTCATGGCATTCCAGGAAGTGGTCGAGGCTCAAGGCCACCTGATCGATTCGCACATCATGGAGCAGATTTTCGATCAGGTGGTCGAGTACGGCGGCCGGTTTGAAGTCGAAGAATTCCGCGTTGGCAAAACCAACAGCGACGGATCGTATCTGCGGCTGAAGGTGGAGACCAACGAACGCGGCGTGATGGAGCGACTGCTGCAACAGTTGCTGGGCCTGGGCTGCTCACCTGTGGATACCGGCGACGCGCAGCTACGCACGGTGGAGCGCGACCGATGTGCGCCCGAGGATTTCTATTCGACCACGAATCACCGCACGCTGGTGCGGCACCAACAGCAGTGGATCGAGGTGGAAAATCAGCGCATGGATGGGTTGATCGTGGTGGCGGATGGCCGTGCGACGTGCCGCCGGCTGCGTGATCTGTGTGTGGGCGACCAGGTCGTCATCGGGATGCACGGCATCCGCGTGGTCCCCGAATCGAAGGAGCGCGACCGGCTGGCCTTCGCTTTCATGAGCAACGGCATCTCTTCCGAGCGACAGGTGGAAACGGCGGTGCGGCAGACGGCGACGCTGATCGAACAGACCGTCGAACAGGGGTTGAAAGTCCTGGCGGTCGCCGGACCGGTGGTGGTTCATACCGGCGGCGTGCATGGCCTGACGCAGTTGATCCGAAATGGGTTCATTCACGCGCTGCTCAGCGGCAACGCGCTGGGTGTGCATGACGTGGAAGCGGCGCTGTTCGGCACCTCGCTCGGTGTGCGTTTGGCGGACGGCCGGCAGGAAGAGCACGGCCACCGCAATCACATGCGTGCCATTAATGCGATTTACCATTGCGGCAGCATTGCGCGCGCCGTGGAGAGCGGGCGGCTGCGATCGGGAGTGCTTTACGAGTGCGTGAAAAAGGGCGTGCCCTTCGTGCTGGCGGGCAGCTTGCGCGATGACGGCCCGCTGCCCGACACCATCACCGACATGAACGCGGCGCAGGACGCTTACGCCGAGCAGTTGAAAGGGGCCGGGCTGGTGCTGTGCCTGGGCTCGATGCTGCACTCGATCGCGACGGGCAACATGCTGCCGAGCTGGGTCAAGATCGTCTGCGTCGATATCAATCCGGCCGTCGCCACCAAGGTAAGCGACCGCGGTACCGGGCAAGCGGTGGGTGTGGTGACGGATGTCGGCCTGTTCCTCGATCTGCTGTCGCGCGCGCTAGTGAAGAAATGAAGGGCGCCTACACTGACGAGCATGCTGCGGCGGGGATCGACGCTCCGCTGCCGGACATCGAAACCTGGCCGAATCACTTTCCCGGGTACGTGATCGAGATCGTGATTCCGGAGTTCACTTCAGTGTGCCCCAAAACCGGCCTGCCGGATTTCGGCCGGATTACGCTCCGCTACACGCCTAACAAGCGCTGTCTGGAGCTGAAGTCGCTCAAAATGTATGTGCTGGCGTATCGCAACCTCGGGATTTTTTACGAAAACGTGGTGAACCGTTTTTTGCGCGACGTGGTAGCGGCGGCGAAACCGGTTTCGGCAGCGGTCGAGGGCGAATTCACGCCCCGCGGCGGCCTGCATGCGAAAGTAAGCGCCACCTGGAGCAAGAAGAGTGGCTTCCGAACCAGGTAACGAAGCAGTCAAGACCGAAGAGCTGGCCGAGCTGTTGCGCGCCATTCGCGAACGTGTGGCCGCGCGCTATCCGGACGGCAATGGCGCGGTTGCCGAGCCGGTGGCGGACCTGGCACCACTGGCGCGGGCGCGCGACGCCGCCGAAGCCAAGATGGCGGCGATCGGCAGCGTCAATCCGCGGCGGCCGGGTGCGCTGAACTCTCTGATTCAGGCGGTAAAACGGGCCATTGCACGGGGGCTGGGGTGGTTTGTTCGCGATCAGGTGGTGTTCAATCGCGACGTGCTGGCTTGTGTGGAGGCCGCCATCGAAGCACTGAATGCATTGAACTGTTCCCTGGTATCCGTGAGCCGGCGGCTCAGTGTCGCAGCGCGCACGGCGGAAGACTTGAAAGACATCAGTAGCCACTGGATCACCTGGCGCAGCGAGTGGGAGCACAAACTCGCCACCAACGAGGTGCAATTCTTGCGCGCCGTGGCCGATTTGCAAACCGCCTTCCAGCACCGCACCACGCTGATGGAGACTAATTTCCGCGAGAATGTAAAGGCGCAGCACGCCGATTACCTGGGCGCACTCGAAAGAGCGGCGCTGGAAATGCAAAAGACGCTGGCAGCAGATTTCGCCAGGGTCAGCACAGAGTTCCAGGCGCTCATTCACACCGAACTGCGGCTGATTCGACAGCGCTTCAGTTCGCTCGCGCCGCAAGCGCCGCCACTGGTCCCTGTTGAGGCGGCCACCGCGGAAACGGTACCGGGGCTGGATTACGCCCGTTTTGCGGAACGCTTTCGCGGCTCGGAGGAATTCGTAAAAGCCGGGCAACGATTCTACGTTCCGTACTTCGCCGCCTGCCAAGAGGTGCTCGACATCGGCTGCGGACGCGGCGAGTTTCTGGAACTGATGCGCGAGGCCGGTGTCTCCGCCCGCGGCATCGACCTGAGCCGCGAATCCGTGGCCCTGTGCCGGAGCAAAGGACTCGAAGCCGAGGAAGCGGATCTGTTTGCGTATTTGGCGAAGCTGCCGGATGCTTCATTCGACGGCATCTTTTGCGCGCAGGTGGTGGAGCACCTCCCGCCCGTGCAGCTTCCGGAAATGATCCGCCTCGCAGCTGAGAAGCTATGGAGCGGCGGCGTGCTGGTGATCGAAACTCCCAACCCCGAGTGCCTGGCTATATTCGCCACGCATTTCTATCTGGACCCCACGCACCGGCGGCCGGTACCACACGCGCTGCTGGCGTTCTACATGGAAGAGTGCGGAATCGGGGGCATTGAGATCCAGCGCCGTTCGCCTGCTGTGGAGACCATGCCCGCGCTCGCACCACTACCGCAGGATTTTCGCGATGCGTTCTTCGGCGGACTAGACTACGCGATCGTGGGGAAGAAAATCTTGGTGTCGGGTTCCAGGATTCAGCAGACGACGCGAGCCGACACCTGACACCGGAAACCTGACACCTTCTCTCAAATCCCCGCCTGCCCGTCCAGGCTGCGCCACAAGTACCAGCTCGCGACGGTGCAGTAGGGATGCCAGGCGCGCGCCATCTCTTCGATTTCGCGGGGTTTCGGCAGCTCGGCCAAACCGTAAGCCTTCTTGATGGCGCTACGAATGCCGAGGTCACCGGTGGGCAGCACGTTGTGGCGCTGCAAGGCAAAGATCAGAAACATCTGCGCCGTCCACTCGCCGATGCCTTTTACCGCGGTCAGCCGCGCCATGACTTCTTCGTCGGGAAAATCGGGCAGTAGCTCAAATTCAACCTTCCTTTTCACGGTCTGGCGCGCGAGATCGCGGATGTAAGCAGTCTTCTGGCGGGAAAGGCCGAGCCGCCGCATGCGCTCCGGCCGAAGAGCCAAAATCGCTTCCGGGGTGACACACGCTTCGGGCAGTGCACGCGCCAGGCGATCGTAGATCACCCGAGCCACCTTGCCGCTGAGCTGCTGGAATACAATAGATCGCACGAGCGTTTCGAAACTGGGATCGCGAAATTCAATCGAGTAGGGCCCAACGCGTTCGATCAGCGCGCCCAGTACGGGGTCACGAGCCTTCAGGTGGCGGATGGCGGCATGCATTTGAAACAATTACCAAAGGGGATACGTCCCCATTGTATCCGTATGAAGAATTTCTTTGCTCGCACTGCGGCTGGCTGTCTGGCCGCGCTGCTCATGCTTCCTTTGGCGTCATCGCAGGAGACGCCGCAGAAACCGCCTGAAGAGGCTCCGGCCCCCATTCAGGTGCAAGTCAATGTGGTGAACATACTGGCTACCGTGCACAACAAAAGCGGGGGGCTGGTGGGCAACCTCAACAAAGATGACTTCACTCTCAGCGAGGATGGACAGGGGCAGGAGATCAAATACTTCACTCGCGAAACCGATGTCCCGCTGACGATTGGCCTGCTGGTGGACGTCAGCGGGAGCCAGCGTAATCTGATCGAGATCGAGCGCGAGGCGGCCTACCAGTTCTTCGCGCAGGTGCTGCGCAAGAAGGATCTGGCGTTTCTCATCAGCTTCGGCGAAGACGCCGAGCTGCTGCAGGATTTCACCGGCTCCGTGCACCTGCTCCAGGCAGGGCTAAAACAGCTCCAAGTGAATTCCGGAGTGAGCTATGGGCCGGGGCCTGTGCCGACGGCCGGACAGCCGCGCGGCACCGTCCTCTACGACGCCGTGTATCTGGCCTGCAATGACGAACTGTCCCATCAAGTCGGCCGCAAAGCGCTGGTGCTGATCACGGACGGCATGGATGAAGGCAGCCGACTGAAGATCGATGACGCCATCAGTGCCGCGCAGAAGGCGGACACCGTGATTTACAGCATCTACTATGTCGATCCACGCGCTTATGCCGGCTTTGGATATTTTGGCGGCGTGACCGATTCGTATTTGCGCCGGATGTCGGATGAGACCGGGGGACGCATATTCAAGGTCGACCGCAAGCACATGCTGCCCGATGTCTTCCAGGAACTACAGGACGAGATGCGCAGTCAGTACGCCATCGGTTACACTCCGATCAACGACAAACACGACGGCAGCTTCCGCCGCGTGGACCTGCATGTGAAAGATAAAACTCTGAAGGTGCAATGCCGCAAAGGTTACTACGCCCCGGGCGGCTAAAACGTTCTTCTGCCGCGATCCATTCCTGATCCTGCTGGGTCGACTGCTTTGTAGCGCGGGCCCTGCCGCGCCGTCTGCGGCAGACCCGCGGCCTTTCTGAAGGTCCGGACTGCTCTCACTATTGCCGAAGAACGTAGATCCCGGCCGTTCGCGGCGGCATCTCGACGGTCATTTGGCTGAAATTCCACTCCGCATCCGGCCCAGCGCCTAGCTCGTCGTGCAAATCGGTCGGAGGATTCGGGAGAGAGATGATCCGTTGAGACGGAATTGGCGTCCCGGAAGTGTCAATCGTCACCGGCATCGGTTTCTGATCGGTGTTCAACACGACCACGACAACCCGGTCACCCAAGATTCTCGCAAACGCGTACACCTGATCCTTCGTCACCAAATCCAAAGTTGCTCCTCGCCGCAGCGGCTCCAGCCTCTCTCTCGCGCGCGCCAGCCGCTGCACGTATTCGAAAATCGCCTGCTCCTGCGGAGTGCGACCGCTCGCCTGGAACGCGTTCTGTGGATCCTCCCGCCAGCCGCCGGGGAAATCGCGGCGATTGTCCGGGTCACCGCCGCCTGGCATAGCGATCTCGTCCCCGTAATAAATCATCGGAATGCCGCGAGTTGTCATGAGCAGCGAGAAGGCCATCTTCAAATCCTCGACGTTCCCCTCATTCATGAATCTCTCGGTGTCGTGGGATCCGAGAAAAGTCACCAGGAAATTCGGATTCGGATACAGCCGGTCGTGCGCCAGCACCTTTGCCAGCTCCTCGGCCGGCGCATGGTGCGCAAACCCACGGCGGATGGCCCCGTAAAGCGGAAAATCGAACAGCGCATCCACGCCCGAATCGACGCCATCAAACTGCTTCCTGCCGCCCTGAAAGAACGACACCAGCGCCGGATCTTCGTCCCACATCTCGCCCACCACGCGGAAATTCGGGTACTCGAGCTTGATGGCCTGCATCCAGTCGTGCCAAAACGAGCGCGGCACATAAGGCAGAGTATCTTCGCGGATTCCGTCGATACCCGTCGATCCAATCCACCACAGCGTGTTCTGAATGAGATACTGCGCCGTTAACGGATCGTTCTGATTCAGGTCGGGGAGGATGTTCATGAACCATCCTTCGAGCGTGGTCTTCTGCAAGGACGCAGGCGCGCGCGGGTCGGCCAGTGTCCAGATCTGCCACGTATTGGCGAGGTGATGTTCGACGGTTCCGTTAAACCAGGTCGGCGTCGGAGAATCGGTGGCCCAGGGATGGTAAGGCCCGGTGTGATTGGCGACCTGGTCCTCAATCACCTTCATTCCGAGCGCGTGAGCGGAGTCCACCAGCTTCTTCAGCAGCGCCAGGTCGCCGAAGTGCTCCTCCACGCCGTAGAAATCCACGGCGCCGTATCCGTGGTAGTCCGTGATCGGCTGGCCGTCGTATTCTTCGCGCTCGTTCAAATGATTCACGTTGTCGTAGACCGGCGTGAGCCACAGCGCCGTCACCCCGAGATCCTTCAGGTACGGAAGATGGTCGATGGTCCCCTGAAAATCGCCGCCGTGATAATAGCGGGCTTTGTGACGATCAAAGAGTCCGCGCGAAATAGCAGGATCGTCATTGGCCGGATCACCATCCGCGAAACGATCGGTCATGATGAGGTAAATGATGTCGTCGGAGGAGAAGCCCTGAAAACGGCCGGCGCGCGGCAGAGGCGAGAGCAATTGGAACGGCGCCGTCGCCGTGCCATCGCGTGTGACGATCTGTAGCGGATACGACCCTGGCTTCGCATACTTCTGAATATCGAGATCCACGAACAGATACGTGCCGGCTGCGTTGGCGAAAGTCTGGCCCGTCTTCACGCCGGGCTCCGAACTTCTGGCCGTGGCTCCTTTCAGATTCTTGCCGCGAATCAACAGCCGCACCGGATTGAGGCTGTGTCCCACCCACCAGTTGGGCGGCTCGACCTTGGTGACCTCGGGAGCGGCAGCGAACAGCCTCCACGCGGCAACGATCAGAACAAAACGCTTCACGCCGCGGCTTCCTTATCCTCTACTCGCTGCATCAGCAGTGCTGCCAGCACCAAAAAGACACCGCCCACCACCACGGCGGCCAGCCGGTTGTTATTGAGCAGGTGATTCATGACCCAGCCCAGACCGAGCGACGCCAGGATCTCCGGAATCACGATAAAAAAGTTGAAAATCCCCATGTAAACGCCCATCTTCTCTGCCGGCAGCGCCCCGGCGAGGATCGAGTACGGCATCGCGAGGATGCTGGCCCAGGCGATGCCCACGCCCGTCATGGACAGTAGCAGCAGGTACTGATTGTGAATGACCATGACCGAAACCAAGCCGCAGGCTCCCGCCAGCAGGCAGAGGCTATGGGTCGCGCGGCGGCCGAGCTTTCGCGCCATCGCCGGCAGCGCAAACGAAAACACAAAACAAACCGCTGAATACATCCCGAAGCACAAGCTGCCCCAGTTGGTGCCCGCCGCGTATTCCGGTGAGCTCGAGTCCGTGGCGCCGAATATGTTGTGCGCCACCGCCACGGGAAAGTACAGCCACATGCAGAACAGCCCCAGCCAGGTCGAAAGCTGCACCCAGGCCAGTTCGCGCATTGTGCGTGGCATCGCGCGAAGCGAGGCGAGAATGTCGCGCGCCCCGGCCGCGATTCCCTGCCCTTCGGACTTCATCTTCCGGAACGCCTCGAGGTCTTCCGGCGGCCGCTCCACAGTGGTGATTACGGTCCACAGCACCGCGCAGAAAAATACCACCGCGCCCGCGTAGAAGGCAATTCGCACATGCGCCGGAATCGCGCTCCCGCCGCTCGCCCCTACGCGGTTTGCCAACAGATACGGCAACGAGGACGCAATCACCGCGCCCAATCCGATGAACAGGCTCTGCATCGCGAATCCGCGCGTGCGTTCCGATTCCGGCAGCAGATCGGCGACGAAGGCGCGGAAAGGCTCCATGCTGATGTTGATGGAGGCATCCAGAATCCACAGCAGGCCGGCCGCTACCCAGATCGCCGGCGCATTGGGCATCGCCACCAGCGCCAGCGTGCTGAGGATGGCTCCGGTCAAAAAGTACGGCCGGCGCCGCCCCAGCAAGTTCCAGGTGTGATCGCTCAGATGACCGATGATCGGCTGCACGATCAGGCCCGTGAGCGGCGCCGCAAGCCACAGCATCGGAATCTGGTCTGGTTTCGCACCCAGGTACTCGTAGATGGTGCTCATGTTCGCCAGTTGCAGCGCCCAGCCGAACTGAATGCCGAAAAATCCGAAGCACATGTTCCAGATCTGCCAGAACGATGTGGGCGTCTCTATAGCGGGCTTGGTGGGAGTCATCGCTCGTAGGTCTCCGTCAGCTCTCGCAGCCGGCGCGCCAATCCAGGGCTGAGCGCGGTGCCTTTCACGCGCCAACGCCAGTTGCCGCTGGCAGTGCCCGGCAGGTTCATGCGCGCTTCCGTCCCCAGGCCCAGGGCGTCTTGTAGGGGGAACACCACGGTATCGGCAACCGACGCCATCAGCGCGCGAATGAATGCCCAGTGGATCTCGTGGCCGTCCAGGTTCAGGTAACGCCGCGTGTACTCCCGCTCTTTGCGGATGTCCTCGTCGGTGCGCGTGCTCTCGCCCCGGCCGCTGCTGGTCCACCAGCCGACGGTGGTATCGCAATCGTGTGTGCCGGTGTAGGCGACGCGCTCACGCGGGTAGTTGTGCGGGCGGAAATCGGGCCCCTGCGGGTCCTTGCCGAAGGCAAATTGCAGAATGCTCATGCCGGGAAAACCGAATTGCAGGCGGATGGCTTCTACTTCGGGTGTAATCACACCCAGATTCTCCGCCACCAGTGGGAGCGTTCCCAGCGCGTCCTGCGCGGCCTGCAAAAATTCCGCCCCGGGCCCTTTGATCCAGCGGCCTTTGACTGCCGTGGTTTCACCGGCCGGGACGGCCCAGTATGCTTCAAATCCCCGGAAATGATCGAGCCGGATCAGGTCCACCATGGCCAGTGTCGCGGCCAGGCGTTCGATCCACCAGCGATAGCCCTGGGCGGCCAGCACATCCCAGCGATACAACGGATTGCCCCAAAGCTGGCCGGTAGCGCTGAAATAGTCGGGCGGCACGCCGGCGATGCCGGACGGATGGCCGCGCGCGTCCAGTTCGAAATACTCCGGGTGAGCCCAGACGTCGGCGCTATCGTGGGCTACATAGATGGGCACATCGCCCATCACGCGGACTCCGCAGGCAGCGCAATGTTCCTTCAGGGCCTTCCACTGGTTGAAGAATTCGAATTGATAGAAGCAATAGATTCCTATCTCCGCCGCCAGCCGATCTCGCGCTGCCGCCATGGCCTCGGCGCGGCGCGCGCGCACACCGGGATCCCAATGCGTCCAGACGTATTGCTGCCCGTGCTCGTGCTTGAGCGCCATGAACAGAGCGTAATCATCCAACCAGGGGGAATGGGTAGTGCAAAAAGCTTCAAACTGCTGACGGATTTGGCCCTGCGCGTGGGCGTGGAAATCTCGGGCCGCCGATTCGAGCAGCGCCATCTTCCACGGAATCACGCATCCGTAGTCGGCTTCATTTTCCGGAAACGCCGGCACGTGATGAAGCGAGGCGGCCGGCAGCAGGCCCTGCTCCGTCAGCCTCTCCAGGCTGATCAGCATAGGGTTGCCGGCGAAAGCGGAAAAGCACTGATAGGGGGAATCACCGTAGCCGGTCGGGCCAAGCGGTAGCACCTGCCAGAGACGCTGGCCGGCGTCTTTCAGGAATTCGATGAAGCGGAATGCATCGGAGCCGAGATCGCCCACCCCGAATCGACCCGGAAGCGAGGTTGGGTGGAGCAGAATGCCGCTCGACCGCGGCGGACGGCTCGGTTGAGCACACGCCACCCTAGGAGACTATCACCTCTAGATAGCTTCTGCTGAAGAAGCTACATGCCCGCCGTTCGAGTCCGGGGTTTGAACTCCTTCAGCTTAGGCAGGTCCGCCAGCGCACTCTGGACTTCGTTCCAAATCAACTTCACGGAATCCGGGCTGACCTCTATCATTTCGGGGGCAGCCAATCTATGCGCGGCTTTTGCGCAAGCGGCCTGGGCTTTCGAGCGCGCATCGGTTGCACGCTGCAAATTGCCCGACGAATAGGAAGTAGAAGAGAATCTCGCGAATATGAGGGCGGCCTTCAACTCACTCGTCGCCAGTTCAAGCTGCTTTTGCGGAGCTTCGGCGTCGAGTTCGTCCCTACAAAGGTTGTCCATATGCTTTAATTTTACCGCCGCAGTCGCGGCCGAGCCAAGGTTAATCCCCAAACGCCTCGTATCAGCTTGCAGCGCTTCGAGTTACGGCTGTACGGCGGCGATGATACGCAAGGAACGATTCCGCACCTTCGGCCCTCATATAGCGTTGCAAAACGACCGGGTCTGTGTCACGCAGATCCACCAGAACCAGACCATCAAGGGCCTCCGAGAAATCAGGATCAATATTAAATCCAAGGAGTTTCCCACCAAGCTTCATATATTGCTTGAGAAGCACGGGCAGACCCTTCCCGTCCGATTCCATGTCGGAGATGGGGATGGAGAGCGAATCGAGATCCGGCAGGAGACTGCCGATCACACGCGAGTCCAAGTCGCGGTCGAGCGCCGGCCGGAAGGCGCGCCGCGGGCGAATCAACTTGGCGAGATCC
>JASHOO010000257.1 GCA_030041035.1 Bryobacteraceae bacterium
GGTCGCGGGTTCCTTGCCCGGGCTCAACCATCGCTCTACACCGTAAAAGATAGCCGGTATGAAAAAGATCCCGATTGCGCTGGAAGCCACCATGCCGCCGATTACCGTGGTACCCATGATCTGGCGCGCAACCGATCCGGCTCCAGTGGCTGTCCACAATGGAATGCAGCCAAAAACAAATGCAAACGACGTCATCAAGATCGGCCTCAGCCGAAGCCGTGCGCCTTCCAATGCCGCGTCCGCGAGCGGCTTGCCCTTTTCATATTCATCTTTGGCGAACTCGACGATCAGGATCGCGTTCTTGGCTGCCAGCCCAATCAGCATAACCAACCCGATTTGCGAGTAGACGTCGCTTTCGATCTGGACCATGTAAGGCGGCAGAAAATAGCCCAGCAGCACACGGCGCAGCCAAAGTACCGCAAACGCTCCAAAGACGGCGACGGGCGTACTCAGCAGGACGCTGAAGGGCAGCGACCAGCTTTCGTACAGTGCCGAAAGAACCAGGAATACAAACAACAGAGAGAGGCCGAAAATGACCGACGGCGGGACGCCTTGCCGTGCCTTTTGCTCCTGGAATGAAATGCCGGAGTAATCAAAGCCCATTTCACGCGGCATGGTTTGCTTGAACACGTCTTCGAGAGCCGCCGTGGCCTGATCTGCGCTGTATCCCGCAGCGGCACCGCCGTTGATCTGGGCGGACCGGTATTCGTTGAAGCGCTGCGTAAATTCCGGACCGACCCGAGATTTGATTGTGGTGAGCGTCGACAGCGGAACACTCTCCCCCTTGTTGTTGAAAACGTAGTACCTTCCGACGTTGTTGACATTGGCGCGATCCAGGTTCTCGGCCTCGATGTATACCTGCCATTGACGGCCAAAACGATTGAAGTAATTGATGAAGTACCCGCCCATGAAGGCCTGAATCGTGCGGTAGACGTCGCTCAGATTGACGCCCTGCTTGAGAACCTTGTCCCGGTCAACGTCGATGAATACCTGCGGGGCATTGGGCAGGAAAGTCGTATTGATGCTGCCGATCTCAGGGCGTTTTCGTGCTGCCGCAAGAAACGTGTTGACATTCTTGGCCAGGAACTCAACATCGGCGCCGGAACGGTCTTCCAGCAGGAACGTGAATCCACCGGCCGTGCCGACACCCGGAATGGCAGGAGGAGAAAAGCCAAATATGACTGCCTGAGGAAATTTGCTGAATTCGCGGTTCAAGTTGGCTTTCAGGGTTTGAAACTGCTGGGCTGTGGTCGTGCGCTCGTCCCACGGCTTGAACGTCACAAAAAAGGTAGCGTTGTAGCTGGTACGAACAAAGCTGAGCAGGCTGAAGCCTAAAAAACACGTCGAGTACCGGACCCCCGGCGTATTCATGATGACTTTTTCCACGTCTTTCACCACCGCCCTCGTTCGCTCCAAGGAAGCTCCGTTGGGAAGTTGAACGGACACATAGGCATAGCCCTGGTCTTCGTCCGGAAGAAAACTCGTGGGAACGCGCTTGGAAAAGAATCCAGCACCGACGCAAAATATCGCCAGCAACACGAGCACGACTACCGTCTTCTTAACCAGCACTCCGCTCCAATGCACATAACCGTCAGTAGCTCGCTGGAACACACGGTTGAACCAATCGAAAAGCTTCCGCAACAATCCGCCGCTCGATTTTCGCGGACGAAGCAAGAGCGCAGCCAAGGCGGGGCTGAGAGTGAGGGCGTTGAACGCGGACAGAAGCACGGAGATCGCAATCGTCACAGCGAACTGCTGGTAGAGCCGTCCTGTGATGCCAGGAATGAACGCCGTCGGCACGAACACGGCGGATAAGACAAGTGCAATTCCAACCACGGGGCCGGAGAGTTCCTCCATCGCCTTCAACGCCGCGTCTTTAGGAGTTAATCCTTCCTCGATATGCCGTTCCACGCCTTCCACTACAACGATGGCATCGTCGACCACCAGGCCAATCGCTAATACCAGGCCGAAAAGAGAAAGCGTATTAATGGAAAAACCAAAGAGTGGAAATAAAACGAACGTCCCAACTAACGATACAGGGACCGCGAGAAGGGGAATTAATGTGGAGCGCCAGCTCTGCAGGAAAATATAGACGACAATGATCACTAGAACGAGGGCGATCACCAGCGTTTTTAAAATCTCCTTGAGTCCCTCAGTGACCGATGCTGTAGTGTCCAGCGCTACCACGAAGTCCAAGTCCTCCGGGAAGCGCTGCTTCAATTGCGTCATCAGTTTTCTGACTCCGGACGCGGCCTCGACCGCATTTGACCCCGGTAGCTGATACACAGCAATCACGGCACTCGGCTTTCCGTTAAAGCGTCCGGCAACGGTATAGTCCTGCGCACCCAATTCGATCCGCGCTACGTCTGCCACCCGGACGATCCCTCCATCAGGCGTCTCACGTAGAACGATCTGGCCAAATTGCTCCGGCGAAACCAGGCGGCCTTGCGCCAGAGCCGTGTAGGTAAATTCCTGACCTGCGGGAGCCGGCTCCCCGCCGGCCTTTCCAGCTGGGTTGACGGTGTTCTGGGCTTGGACTGCGCTGATGATCTGCGGGACCGTGATGCCGAGCTTCGCCAGCCGGTCTGGGTTCACCCACATGCGCAACGCATACTGCCCCGCTCCAAACACCTGGATATTTCCAATTCCGGTCGACCGCAGCAGGGGATCAACAAGATTGATATATGAGTAGTTCGCCAGAAAAGTCGCGTCATAGGTTCCATGCGGTGAATACACTGCAACCAGCAGAAGTG
>JASHOO010000258.1 GCA_030041035.1 Bryobacteraceae bacterium
GGGTCGTCTCCAACGGCCGCCTGCCGACTGCACGGAGGGTCTCGGCGGAGCAACTGGCTACAGGCATATTGGACTGCGCACGAGTGGAAGTGGAAGGCGTTGTGCGCTCGGCGGAAAGTTATCAGGGCGGCTGGATGCTCGACATTGTGGCCGGCGCGGTCCAGTTCAAGGCATACATTCCGCGCCTGACCTCTTTACCGAGGGACCTGGTGGATGCGCGGGTAAGAATCCGCGGCACGTGTGGTGGATTTTACAATCGGCGGGAGCAATTCATCGCCCTAGAAGTGCTGGTCCCGCGTATCGAAGACGTCGCAGTGGTGGAGCAGCCGCCGCGAAATTACTTCACGCTGCCGGTGAGCGCCGCGCGCTCCATTTTGCGCGCTGCACCGAATCGCGCGTACCTTCACCGGGTGCGTGTGCAGGGCGTGGTCACGCTGCAGCGTCCGGGGCGCTCGCTGTTTATCCAGGGGGACGGCGTGGGTCTGCTGGTCAAAACACGTCAGAGTACGCCGCTGCGGGTGGGCGACCGGGTGGACGTGGCCGGATTTCCTGCGCTCGAAGATTTTGGGCCGATCCTGCAAGATGCGGTGTTCCAGGGGATTGGGACCGGTGAATTACCGGCGGCTCCGAGCGTGACCGCCGAGCAGGCACTCGAGTACGATGCGGAACTGGTCCGGATATCCGCCCGGTTGTTGGATCATTCGCTGCGGCAGGGCCAATATTCGCTGGTGCTGGGGGCGGGAACCATCACCTTCGTAGCGGAGATGGACCAGGCGCTGCGGTGGCCAGGTTTCGCGGACATGGAAAATGGCGCTCTGCTGCAAGTGACGGGCGTCTGTTCAGTCCAGGTGGATGAGAATCGGAATCCGAATGGCTTCATGCTTCATCTGCGCTCGCCGCAGGATGTGGTCCTGTCGCGACGGCCGTCGTGGTGGACCGCGCAGCATGCGGGGCTGGTAGTGGCAGGCACGGGGGCGATGATTCTGGTGGTGCTGGGCTGGGTGGCGCTATTGCGGGGCCGCGTTCGCCAGCAGACCGAAATCATCCGGCGCCGCCTGGAAAGCGAGGCGGCATTGCAGCAGCGCTTCGAATACGTGGTGCGAGCGACCAACGATGCCATCTGGGATATAGACCTGACGACCAACCAAACCTGGCACGGCGACAATTTCTACAAGACCTTTGGATACCGGCCGGATCAGGTCGAGCTGACTACCGATTGGTGGTTCGAACATGTCCATGCGGACGACCGGAAACGCGTCATCGAGGCCACCAATGCGGCGATCACTGGAAGCGACGAACACTGGTCGGATGAGTTCCGCTTTCGCCGGGCAGACGGGTCCTACGCGTACGTTTACGATCGCGGCTACATTCTGCGGGATCGCGGAGGAAGGGCTCAGCGAATCATCGGGGCGCTCATGGACATCAGCACACTCAAGCGGACCGAAGAAGCCCTGCGCGAAGCGCAAGAGCGGTTCACGGCGTTCATGGACCACAGCCCCACCCTGGCGTTTCTGAAGGACGCAGGCGGGCGCTACATCTATGCAAACCGGCCGTTTGACGATCTGCTGGAGACCCGTATAGAAGGGAAGACGGCGTTTGACTGGATGCCACCCGAGTTCGCTACCGAGTATCGCGAACACGACCGCGCGGTGTTATCGACCGGCAAAGCCACTGAGTTCATTGAACTCATACCAGCGGCCGACGGCACCTACCGGGAGCTGCTGATTTTCAAGTTTCCCGTGGACGCGTCGGGACAGCGCTTTCTGGGCGGTGTGGCGGTGGACATTACGGAACGCAACCAGGCCGAACGGGAACTGCAGACGGCCAAGGAAACCGCGGAAGCGGCCAACCGCACCAAGAGCGAATTTCTAGCCAACATGAGCCACGAAATCCGCACGCCGATGAACGGCATCCTGGGGATGACGGAGCTGGTGCTGGGCACCGACCTGACGCCGGAGCAGCGGGAGTATCTGGTGGCGGTCAAGGCGTCGGCGGACGCTCTGCTGATCCTGATCAACGACATTCTGGATTTCTCCAAAATCGAGGCGGGGCGGCTGGAACTCGAGTCGTTGGACTTCGACGTTCGTGACAACCTGGAGCCGACATTGAAGGCTCTGGCGGTGCGAGCGCATGAAAAACCGCTGGACCTCAACTGCCATATCGCTCCGGAGGTGCCGAGGATCCTGGTGGGGGATCCTGGCCGCCTGAGGCAAGTGGTGATTAACCTGGTGGGAAACGCCGTCAAATTCACGGAGCGCGGCGAAGTTACCGTGCGTGTGGAGGTGGAATCCCGCGAAGGGGACGTGGTGGGCCTGCATTTCAGCGTCGCAGACACCGGGATCGGCATCTCACCCGACAAGCAGGCTGCGATTTTTGAGGCGTTTACACAGGCCGACGGCTCCACGGCGCGGCGTTATGGTGGTACCGGCCTGGGGCTCAGCATTTCACGGAGGCTGGTGGAGCTGATGGGGGGCCGCATCTGGGTCGAAAGTGAAACCGGCCGCGGCAGCACCTTCCATTTCCTTGCGCGGTTCGGTGTGGGGAGAGTCACGTCCGCTTCCGAGCTCGCCGGGCGGGTGGATTTGAGCGGCACTCGCGTGCTGGTGGTAGACGACAACGCGACCAATCGGAGAATTTTGCAGGATCTGCTGCGTCAGTGGCATATGGAGCCGATTCTGGCGGCGGGCGCCCACCAGGCGCTAGAGGAACTCGACGCAGCCTGCAAACGCGGCGAGCCATTGGGCCTGGTGCTTACCGATGCTTCCATGCCGGACATGGACGGTCTGGAGCTGGTGAAGCAAATCCGGCAGCGGCCGCATCTGGGCCGTGTCAGCATTATCGTTCTGACGTCAGCGAGCCCATGGTGCGATACCGGCGCCTGCCCGGGACTGGGCATAGAAACATGCCTGTCGAAGCCGGTGGGCCAATCCGAACTGCGAAAGGCCATCCTGCGCGCGATGGAGAGCCAAGGCTGCGGTGGCGGGCGAGCCGGTACGGGCCACTGCCCGGTCGTTCGCCGGACCAGAAGTCTGCGTATTCTGTTGGCCGAGGACAATGCGGTAAATCAGAAATTGGCCTCGCGTCTTTTGGAGAAGCATGGACACGGAGTGGTGATTGCGGGAAACGGACGGGAAGCTCTGGCGGCGGTCGAGAAGGAATCGTTCGATCTGATCCTGATGGATGTCCAGATGCCGGAAATGGACGGATTCGAGACGACACGGACGATTCGCGAGAGAGAGGCGAAAACAGGGAACCACATTCCCATCATTGCCATGACGGCCCATGCCATGAAGGGCGATGAAGAGCGCTGCCTGCAGGCTGGAATGGACGGCTACGTTTCTAAACCGATCAACGCCGCGGAGCTTCTCGCCGCTATCGACGAAACCGTGAATCTCAGCTTTGCCTGACGTTTTGCGGCCGGTTTCCGCATGTCATCATAATAGAACTCGCTCCGATGGCATACGGTGACCTGCGCGACTTTGTTCGCAAACTGGAAGACGAAGGTGAACTGAAGCGGATTGCGATCGAAGTAAATCCGGTACTCGAGATGGCGGAGTTTGCCGACCGCGCGGTGAAAGCCGGCGGCCCAGCGCTGCTGTTCGAGCGGCCGGCAGGCTACAGCATCCCCGTACTGATCAACAGCTACGCCAGCATGCGCCGCATGGCGCTAGCGCTCGAAGTGAACTCAGTGGACGAGGTCGCCCGGCGCATCGCTGAGTATCTCGAGATGCGCATGCCGGAGGGTTTGATCGATAAGTTGAAAATGCTTCCCAAACTGGCCGAGGTAGGAGCGTTTTTTCCAAAGGTGGTCTCGAAAGGGCCGTGTCAGGAGGTGATTAAGCACGAAGGATTTTCGCTGCTCGATTACCCGGTGCTGCAATGCTGGCCGGAAGATGCCGGCAGATTTATCACGCTGCCCATGGTTTTCTCGAAGAATCCGGAGAGCGGCAAGCGCAACTGCGGCGTCTACCGCATGCAGGTCTATGACGAACGCACCGCAGGGATGCACTGGCAGACGCACAAGCAGGGAGCCGAGCACTACCGGCGCATGCTGGCGCAATCGGGCAAGGATCGCATGGACGTAGCCGTGGCGATCGGCTCGGATCCGGCGACGATGTACTCCGGGATTCTGCCGCTGCCTCCGGATCTGGACGAGATGATGATGGCGGGATTTCTACGGGCGAGCCCGGTCGAGATGGTGAAGTGCCAGACCTGCGATCTGGAGGTGCCGGCGAACGCGGAAATCGTGCTGGAGGGCTATGTGAAGCTGGGAGAGCTGCGCACAGAGGGCCCGTTCGGTGACCACACGGGATTCTATTCGCTGGCGGACGACTACCCGGTCTTTCACGTGACCTGCATCACGCAGCGCAAGGAGCCGATTTACGCAACTACGATCGTCGGGCCGCCGCCCATGGAAGATTACTACATGGGCAAGGCGGTGGAACGGATCTTTCTGCCCCTGATGCGGCTGCAACTGCCGGAGGTCCGCGATATCTCGATGCCGGCGGAGGGCATCTTCCATAACCTGATGCTGGTCGCGATGCGCAAGTCGTACCCGGGCCACGCGCGCAAAGTGATGAGCGCGATTTGGGGCCTGGGGCAGGCGATGTTCACAAAATGCATCGTAGTGGTGGATGAGGACGTGGACGTGCAGAATGTGGGCGAGGTGGCGTGGAAGGCGCTCAACCACATCGATCCCGAGCGCGACATCCAGTTCACGATGGGCCCGGTGGATTCACTCGACCACGCGAGCCGCCTCGCCAACTACGGCTCGAAGATGGGGATCGACGCTACTCGCAAGTGGCCGGGCGAGGGATTTTCGCGGCCCTGGCCGGGCGAGATCCGGATGTCGCGCGAGGTGAAACAGAGGGTGGATGAGTTGTGGAAGAGGGCGGGGATGTAGCTGAAATTTCCTTTCGCGTCGCCGTTTTTCGCAGCCGCGCGTTCACATCCGACAACGATGCAAACCAGCCGACGTAGCTGGGATCGAAGACACTGGGAGGGCGGCGCGTGGGGCGGAAGTCGCGATGGCGGAACAAGTCCGTCACCGCGATGACGGCTGCGCCCATAGCGCGGGATTCATAAGTGCCTTGCGCCCAGGCGACGTCACCGGAAATCCAGAGGACAAAACCCACGTCACCATTACACCGGGTGATTGCCCGATTGTCCAAAGTTAGGCATTCGGGATAAGGTCAACGTAATCGACAAATCTGGAACCGACGCCGGGGCTGGAAGACTCCAGGAACGGCTCGGGAGGAGTGTGCCGGTATGACGCCGAAGATAGCTCCTTCAATCACGGAACGACCGCCGAAAGCGGCATTCTCCGTAGCGCAAACGGTGGGACAAGGCCGCGAGATTCCCTACGGCTACCGCAAGCCTTCATTCAAGGACTATGGGGACGTAATCGTGGCCCTGGTGTGTTTGTCACTCATGGTGGGAGTCGCGTATTTTTCGGAGCTGGACAGCAACTATGCGACGGCTATGCGAATCTCAGCAGTTATCCAGCGGGTTCTCGGTATTCCCGGCAGGGCTCGAAGCATGGCGGATACCCGGCAGACAATCGTGGTGGTCGAAAAGGACGAAGGCCAGCGGCTGGTCGCGAAAACAGCGCTCGAACGCTACGGCTACAACGTGGCGCTGGCGGACAACGGAATCGAGGCAGCCGGTCTGCTCCACAACGGAGCGGGCCGGGTTGCGTTGGTAGTGGTCGATGCGGGGAGCATGAACGCGCGGGCGATGCAACAGCTCAAGAGCATCAGGCCGCAGGTGCCGATCCTGGTAGCCGAACCGGCAGGCGAGAAGTTACACGAGGGTGCGACGGCCAGGATTGACAGGCCGTATGCGGCTTTACCGCTGGCGGCGGCAGTGCAAAAGGTCCTGGGCGCGCACACCCTCTAATGCGGCGATTCCAGTTGCAGCGTTGAATCCGGCGTGTAGGGTGTCAGTCTGGGCGGGTGGGCATCCGGCTCCAATAGCCACACCGAGCGGTTCGGATCATAGCGAATCAATTTAACGTTTTCGGCAGCGCCAAGGTCGCGCGCCCATATGGTCGGGGAGCTGTCGATATCAGCAGCGTTGTGGACCCACTCTTGAAAAGTGTGTTGCGGCCAATAGCGTACAAATACCAAGTGTCTGCCGGGCGCCTGCGCGAGCTGATGGCGAATGGCGATCCGGCCCTCGGGATCATCGTGATTGATGATGTCCCAGGTTTGATATCGCTCCAGTGAATTGACGATTTGCTGGTTTTCGAACAGGTGCAGGCCATACCAGAACAGAAAATGCGCCGTGCAAAGTAAGAGGATTATCCGTGCGGCGTCTTGTCCCACCTGCGCGGCCCGGATGCTGAGCCGGCTCAGGCGTTCCAATCCCACGACACTCACCAAAACGCAAAGGCACGTGACCGCAGCGATGTAATGCGGATAAAAGTACGGATAGAAATTCGAGCCGAGCATGAAGAGCAGTAGAGTGGCTGCAAGCCACAGGAAGCGCTTTTCACGTAGAGCCGAGATGAAGAAGGGAAACGCAACGTACAGCGGAGCCATCCAGAAAAAACGGAGGAACCGCATGCGGAAGAAGAAACGTTCCAGATAGCGGGCAATCGTGTCGGTGTCATTCCCATGAACCGCGGCCTGGGTCACATAATCGAGCTGCTGTTGCGGCGTGAGATCACGATGGGGAACGGGATTCGGCTGAAAGGTAAATGTGGTGGGCACGCCGTATTGGTAGCGGCTGAGCAGGTAGGGGAGCGTGGTCCAATTGCCGGTGATCTGTTTGTTCTGCAATAACGTTAATCCAATGGCCGGCGTCACCACCAGCGCGGCGACTGGCAGGGTCTTCAAGAGCACGCGCGGCGCAGGAGCGAGGAACAGGAGTGCGCTCAGCAGGAGGAATATCGACTCGTATGGGCGCGTCAGCAGATGCATGGCGACGCCAAGGCCCAAAAGGGCGGCATCGCGCCGACGGCCGTGTTGGCGAAGCCTCGGCAATGCACCAAACACCAGGCAGCCGGCCACCGCGGGCACCGAGCCGCACCAGTAACTGTTCATCCACTGGCTCAACGGGCCGAATTCAAAGACGCACAGCAGGCCGCCGGCGAGAGCCCAACCAGGTGTTGTCCAGCCGCGGAGCATCCAATAGCAAAGGGAACACAGGGCGGCGGTTGCGAGAGCCACGCCCGCCCAAGGGTGACCGAAGAATATCCGGCCGAGGGCGAGGACCATACCCTGTCCCATGGCATAAATAGAACTGTAAGACGGTTCCTGCAAAACGAAGAATGTTTCGAAAAACTGGTGGAGCGGATGCGGCGGGTTAGCGAGGCGGAAGTGCAGCAGGGTGTCGGCAACCAGCAGATGGCTGAATTCGTCGGACACGGTTGGAGCCGGGACGGGATGGTGCGGTAGCAAGGCCAACCGGAGAGCAACAGGCAGGGCCGCGAGCAGGAGCATGCACCACGCGGTTCGCGGGGCAAGCGCGCGGACGCAAGGCTCGAGGACCGGGCGCCACACGAGCGCCAAAATGACAAACATCAGCGCCAGCGCCAGGAGTATGCAGTCGCTTGCACCGAATCCGAGGGGATTGCGTAGGGGCAGGAACGAGCGGAAGAAATCAACAAGAAACATGGCTATTGCGCAATTGGCTCAGGTTGATAGGGGCTGAGCTTCGGCGGGCGGGCGTCGGGCTCGAGCAACCAGACGGTGCGATCGGGAAAATAACGGCGGAGCACTTCATCTTCCGCGGCTCCGAGATCGCGCGCCCATACGATGCGGGAACCGTCAATGTCGGCAGCATTGAACACCCATTCCTGCTGGAAGATGTGCTGCGGCCAATAGCGGACGAAGACCAACAGCTTGCCGGGCAACTGCGCGAGCTGATTATTGACAGCAATTCGCCGCTCCGGATTTGCGTGATTGATCGCGTTCCAGGTTTCGTATTGCAGGGCGGCTATCGAGAGATCGTGGGGCTCGAACAGATGCAGGGTGTACCAGTACAGGAAGGGCGCAACGCAAAGGAAAATCACCAGCGCCGCTGCCGGCTGACCGGCGGGCGATCCTCGCACAGTGAACCGGCTCAACCGCTCGAGTCCGGCCACGCTGACGAGAACGAACAGGCAAGAAACGGCGGCTATGTAGTGAAACTGGAAAGCGGGGAAGAAATTGACACCGAGCGCGAAGATCAACAAGGTTAAAAGCACCCAGACAAACCGGTACTCGCGGATGCCTGCGAGAAAAATGGGCAGCACCAGATACAGAGGAGCGAGAAAGTAAAACCGGTAATAGCGCACACGGTATTCGAGGCGCAACAAGAAGCTGCCCAAGGTTTCCTTGTGGCCGCCGCGGAACGAAATTTGCATTTTGTAGTCGAGCGCCTGTTGCGGAGTCAGTTCATGGTGGGGAACGGGATCGGGCTGAAATGTAAGCGCGGCGGGCACGCCATACTGATACTGGCTGAGCATTTCGGGCAGCATGGTCCAACTGCCGGTGACACGCTTGTTCTGCAATAGCGTGATGGCGGCGGCCAAAATCACAACGGTAAGCGCAACCGCCATGGGCCTGGCCAGGCGAAGAAGGAAACCGAGCTTGCGCCAATCCGGCAAGAAGAAGGCGATGATGCTCAAAACCAGGAAAACCGATTCATACTGCCGAGTCAGCAGGTGCAGAGCGACTCCGAGTCCGAGCCAGGCACCATCGCGAAGACGGGCGTGCTGCCGTATTCTGGGCAACGCCCCGAAAACCAGGCATCCGGCCGCCGCGGGAACAGCTCCGCCCCAGTAGGTGTTCATCCACTGATTGAGGGGGCCGAATTCAATGATGGTCAGCAGACCGCCGAATAGCGCCCAACTGGGCGTCGTCCAGGCGCGCAACATCCAGTAGGAGAGCGAGCAGAAAGCCGCGATCGAAACAACGACGCCGGCCCAGGGATGGCCGACGAGTGTCCACCCCAGAGCCAGGATCAGTCCTTGGCCAACGGGATAGATCGAGCTGTAAGTAGGCTCCTGTAAGACAAAAAAAGTTTCGAAGAACTGGTGGAAAGGATGCGGCGGATTGGCCAGACGGAGATGACGCAGCGTGTCGGCGACAAGCAGGTGGCCAAATTCGTCGTACACATCCGGCGTTGGAACCGGATGGTGAGGAAGCAGCGCCAACCGGAGCGCCACGGGGAGCGCGGCCAACAAGAGCATGCACCAGCCGGTTTTCTCCGCGAGCCGAATTGCGTACGGTTGAATCAGCGGGCGCCAGATCACGGCCGCAACGGCCAGCATGGCAGCGATGATCAGTTCGATGAAGTCGCTGGCGCCAAAACCGAGCGGATTGTGGAGAGGCAGGAGGGAACGCAGGAGGTCAAACAGGAACATCGACCTCAGCGAGAGCTGCCGGGGACCGCGAATGCGCCATCGGCTTCGCTACTGACCAGCATCCGGCGAGAAGCAAACCGGTATTTCACCAGCGTCCACAAAGCGCTGAGGCCGTCGCGCGCGCGAATCTTCTTACCCTCCGCGATGCCCCGCGCATTGTAGTGAATGGGTACCTCGTGGATTTGATGGCCGAGTCTGCGCATCTTGGCGGTGACTTCGGGGCAAAACTCAAAGCGGCGGCATTCAAGATGCAGCTCCCTGAGTAGGGATGTGCGGAATGCTTTGTAGGCCGTGGCCTCGTCGGTCAGGTTGGCTGCATAAAGGAAGTTCGCCACGGCAGTCAGGATGCGATTTGCCATCCGGTTTTTCAGGGCCATCCCTACCGGCTCGCCCCGGAAACGCGAGCCATAAACGATGTCGGCGGAGCCATTCAGAATCGGCTGCAGGATGCGGGCGTAATCGTTTGGATCGTATTCGAGATCGCCATCCTGAATGAGCACGATGTCGCCGGTTGCCAACGCGATGCCAGTGCGGATGGCTGCACCTTTTCCTAAATTCTCGCTGGACCGGTGGCTGACGATGATGCCGGCTCGCGTGTGTTCGCGCAGCGCCTGTGTGGTGCCGTCGGTCGAGCCGTCGTCAATCACAATGATTTCCTTCGAGCAACCGTCGGGAAGAGGCGCCTGGCGCACGCGTTCCAACACCTGGCTGAAGGTTGGGAACTCGTTGTAAACCGGAATGATGACGGAGATTTTCACAGTTTTTCCAAGACCGCAAACAGCGATTGGCCAAACGGCGGCCGCACCCAATCTTCTAGACGTGAGAGGACCGGCACCAGGTAACGGTCAAAGGCGCCGATTTGACCCTCGGATTGCGCCTCGCGCCGCAGAATGTGCGAGTTTACCCACCAGCCAAGGAAGCCAAAAACGTTCATGTAGCGAACCTCGCGTACTCGCAATTCGGCAGCTTCGGCGAGCCGGATGAGCGAGCGGCGGCTATAGCGCCGGTGGTGACCGAGATTCCTGTCGATTGGACCGTACAGTGCCTGGAATGCGGGCACCAACAGCACGATCACGCCACCCGGCGCGAGAATCGACGCCATCGCCTGCAATGCGCCGGCATCATCGTAAATATGCTCCAGCACGTTCAAACAAACGCAGGAATCCGGGTAAAACGCGGCGAGATGCGCGAACGTAGGACTGCCCGCATCGCAGGTGAACACAAGCAGGTTTTTCCGGTCCGGGTACCGCTGCTTGATGCGCGCCGTGCAGCCGGGCTCGGCATCGACAGCGAGGACCATGTCGCGATCGAGCAGCATTTCAGTGAAGTTTCCGAGGCCGCAGCCCACCTCCACGACCCTCCTTCCCAGTTCTCGCGTGACCAATCGCCGCTGCCAGGCGAGGTAGTTCCTGGCCCGTGTCATTCGTTCCTGGTCCTCTAAAATATAGCTAAGGCGCACCGCGCTGGTTACTTCGGAACAATCGGCTCCCATTTGGCTACCCTGAATTCGTATTGTAAAACAGAGGGAGCGAATGTCTTGTAACGAATCTCCATTCGCTTACGCCAAATCGTGAAAAAATTTCGGGCGACGGTTGCTGCTCTGCCGCTGATTCTCGCCGTCGCGTTGAGTCTGCGCCTGGGTTATGCGTGGAATTACCAGCACCCGCGGCCACGCCAAGCCTTGAGCGTCATTCCTTTTCTGCTGGAGCCGGGAAATATCGCGTACTCGCTGGCCGCGGGAAAAGGCTTCAGTTCCCCGTTTCGAGTGGATACCGGACCGACGGCGTGGACCACACCCGTGTATCCCTTGCTGGTTGCCGGAGTCTTCCGTGTGTTTGGGGTCTATACCTTCCCAGCCTACATCGCGGCAGTGGTCCTGAACATTCTATTTTCGACTGTGGCCTGCGTGCCGCTTTTCTTTGCGGGCAAGCGCATCGGGGGTGCAGGTTTGGCTGCGATGGCCTCGTGGCTTTGGGCCGTGTTCCCTAACGCCATCGTCTTTACGGTATCCATCTGGGATGTCTCGCTATCGGCGCTGTTGGTGGCCTCGATTGTGTGGGCGACCGTGAGCTTGTCTGAGTCTCGACATTTGCGCGCCTGGCTGGGATACGGCTTTCTTTGGGGATTGGCTTTGATGACCAACGCGACGCTGCTTGTGCTGCTGCCGTTTCTGTTGGGCTGGCTGGTCTTCCGCACGCGTGAACTCCGCCGGCCGGTGCTGGCGGCCGGCGTGGCGCTCGCTTGCTGCGTACCTTGGACCATCCGCAACTACGCGGTTTTCCACACTTTCGTCCCATTGCGTTCGGTTGCGGGCTTGCAATTGTGGATGGGGAACAATGAACGGACGCAAGGCGGCTGGGCGGGTGCGCTGCATCCCATCGACGACTCAGCCGAGCGCGAAAAGTACGTACAAATGGGCGAGGTGGCGTACATGGAGGAGAAGAGTCAGGAGGCGCTGCGCTTCATGCTGGCTGATCCGTGGCGCGAAGCCCGTTTGATCGGCAGCCGGTTCGTAGTATTTTGGTCGGGCGGGTCACAACAACCTGCTCAAGAATTTTGGAATGCGCACTCCCTGCGTTTTCGTGGACTGCTGCTGTTCAATCTGCTGGCGGCAATCGGCGCCCTGGCGGGGATCGCAGCGCTGTGGCGGGAGCATCACCGTTATACGTTCCCGATCGCGGTGTTTCCGATTCTTTACCCGCTGGCGTCTTACATGGCCGTCGCTTCGGCCCGGTACCGTTTGCCCGTCGATCCAGTCGTGCTCTCATTGACCGCTGTCGCCATACAAAAATGGGGACTCCCATTGCGGAAGTCCCCAACGATATAAGCGCTGTGAGCGGTTAAAATTCGATGCGCGCTCCAACCTGGCCGGTGCGAGCGCCGCCAAAGTCGGCGGGCCGGGCGCTGGTGATCTGGCCCACACTCGAGTTATCGATTGACATGATCGGGTTGGCCAGATTCAAGTGGTTCAACACGTTCGTGAACGAGCCCTCGATTTTGATCTTGAGCCGCTCCGTCAGGAAGAAGCTCTTGGACAGACCCGCATTCAGGTTCACGGTTCCGGGGCCCTCCACTGTGCTGATCGGGGCGTCGCCGAATCGGCCGATGGGCGCGCCGTATCCGGGGTTTCCAATCAAGCAGGGGGTGCCGACCTGCCACCCTGGAGTGCCCGGGCAAGTGAATGCGGCAGTGTTGAACCACTCGTTCGCCGTAGGATTGCTGAGGTTGGGGGTGCCGACGATATCCGGAGCCTGTGCGCGTCCGATGACGCCGGACCCGGTGCCCGACGGATCGCCGCCGCTGAAGTAGGGCGACATGTACGGTCCGCTCTGCCACAGGAAGATCGAACTGAGCTGCCAGCCGCCGATGATTCCGTCGGCGAAGCGGTTCATCTTACCCCCAAACTGGCGCCCGCGGCCAACGGGCAGTTCGTAAATCGCCGAGGTGATCCAGCGATTCTTGCGGATGCCGAAAACCGGACCGTATTCGCGTTTCAAATCGAGCGCATCCATGGTGCGAGCTCCGGCGTTTTCGGCGGCATAGCTGAAGTTGCCGTTGCCGGGTGTGTAGCCCTGGTTATCGGCTAAAGCCTTGGCGAACGTGTACGCCGAGTTAAACGTCACGCCGCTCTTATAGCGGTGATTGAGCTCCAACTCGAGCGCGTTGTAGCTGGCATCGGCTCCGTTGGCGCGCGTATTCACGACTCCCCAGTTGGGGAAGGGCCGGCTGCTCAACGGCTGGTCCACGAAATAGGTGGTGGAGTAGTCCGACTGGTTCAGGTTCGGCGCCCATACCAGATCGTGCGTCTCCATCCCGACGTACGTGACTCGCAGGCCCGTGTTAAAGCCGAGATCGCGGTCAATGGAAAAATTCCACTGCTCGGTATACGGATCTTTGTAGTTGATCTGGTTGGCTGTGCCGAAATAATCGGTACCTGCGGGAGGCACGGTAACGCCGGACCCGCCGGTTTTCACGTTGGGCCACTGGATCAACGGAACGCCGTTCACAATGGCGTTGTTGTACGTGTACGTCGCCGATTGCAAGGTTCCGGTAAGGGCATAGTAAATGGAGCCCAACACCTCGGTGTTAAACGTGCTGTAGCCGCCGCGGAAAACGGTCTTGTTGTCGAACGGACGATAGGCGAATCCGAAACGCGGCATGAATCTCACCGGCGCGGTGCGCAGGCTGTTCGGAAGACCAGCCTGGCTGGCCGAGAGTACGGGCATGCAGGGAGCGCCATTCAAGCTCGGCCCGGTAGAGCTTCCATACGGCATGCAGGCGTTGGCGCTGGCGAGAAATCCGGTAGCCAGAAGGTCCGAAGCACCATCGGGATAGATGACTGCGCCAGACCTCGGAACATTGGGGTTGAAGTTGCCGATATTGCCGGAGGCATCCGTGTAGCCGGGGTGAAACTCAAACCGCAGGCCGTACTCCAAAGTCAGCTTGGAACTGACGCGAAAGCTATCCTGCGCGTAGGCATTGTAATGATTCGTGATGCCGTCGTTGTCCTGCCGTACGTCGTCGAATTCCGTCGTCGCGGGAAGGCCCATCAGAAAGTCACCGAACGGGACACCCGAGAACTGCCCGGTGAACTGGAAACCGCCGTAGTTGTCGCCGCCAATGAAGCTGAGCGGATCGATGGCCTGAATATGTCGGTAGTCGAAGCCGTACTTTGTGGTGTGGCGGCCGAGAATCCACGTCACGTTATCTACCGCCTGATAGGTCCGTCCGTGCGTTACGCTGTCCAGGCGGTCGGCGTTGAAGCTGGTGAGATTGTTGATGTCGACTTCGGGAAGGCCGTTGAAAAATGCAGGCAAGCCGACCAGCCCCTGAAGGCCAAGCGATTGGGAAAACGTCGTGCCATTAAAGGTATTCGTTGTTCCGGTGTTATGCAGAGTGAAGCCGAAGCGCGCTTCGTTGAGCAGATTCGGCAGTATCGAGTAATTATGGGCAATCACCAGCATCCGGTAGTTGTCGGGATTGCTGCTCGAAGGGATCAGATAATTTTGGGGGGAAAGCGAGTTGATGTCTTTCCATGTCCAGCGGCCGAAGATCGATTGTTTCGAAGTCAGATACTGATCGATGCGAACGTCATATTGATCCGAGTGATAGGTCGTATTCGCGTTGATCACGTAGTTGGCAGCGTGGAGCACGTCCAGGTTGCCGGTATTTGGCGTGGGGAACAGGCTCAGGATCTTCTGCGCCACGGGGTTGATCTGACTGGCGGGAATCGTATCGTTGGGATAGGGCACGCCGGTCAACGGATTGACCACCGTTCCGTTGCCGGTGAAGTTGCCGCTGAGCATCGCCTGAGTCGGAATCTCTTCTTGCAGCAGGGAAGCTTCCGGATAGCGGAATCCTTCGTAGGTTCCGTAGAAGAAAGTCTTGTCCTTGCCGTTGTACAGATGGGGAATGAGCACCGGCCCACCGGCGCTGACACCGAAGTCATTGGCGACCAGCTTAGGCTTCGAAGTTTCGCCGAAATTGAGGGCGTCCATCGCAGCGTTCTGCGCATACCAGAAGCCGGCGGCATGCAATTCATTCGTGCCGCTCTTGGAGACGGTGGTGACGTCGCCCACCTGGCCGTACTCGGCGTCGTTCCCCACCCCTTGCACCTTGATTTCGGCGATTGACTCGGATGATGGGAATGCGTTGGTGAGCGGCGAATTCCCGGTTGTGTCCGTGATCGAAATCCCATCGAGGGAGTACTGCGTTTGTGATGGGATGCCGCCCTGGATGGAAAAGTTGCTGCTGTCGTCGGCTTGGACCCCCGGCAACACCTGAATCAACTGATAGGGACTGGTATTCCCGTTTGCCCGAATGTTCGCCGGCAGGTTGAGCAACTGCTGCGGATTGAAGGTTTCCTGAATTACTTGGGAATCGGTGGCGATGATGCCAGCTTCGGTTTCCTGCACCAAGACGCTCTGAGAAGCTTGTCCGACCTGAAGCGTGGGGTCCAGACGCAGCGTCTGGCGAGCCACCAGCAGAAGACCGGTTGCCGTAAAGGTCTCAAACCCAGGACTCTTTACCGTCAGTTGATAATGCGCCGGCAACGAATTCAAGAATTCATAGTCCCCGCTTCCATTTGTCGTAACATCGCGGCTGGTGTTCTCGTCGGTGTTCGTCAGCCGGACGGCGGCACCAGGCACCACTGCGCCGGAATTGTCCTTCACCGTTCCCAGGACGGTGCCGAACGTGGTTTGTGCGACGGCGCTGGTGAGCATCAGCACAAGCAGCACCGCAGTACTGGCAAGGTTCACACTGTGTAGACTTCTCGTACGTGGCATTCGAACTCCTTTTGAAAAACCTCAATTGGGATGTTTTCAGAGACTAGCAGAAAATTTGTTGCGAATCGATGACAAAGGAGGGAAAATCGAGACAAAATTACGCCGCGTTCCAATCTTCGGAGCGCTAGATCCTCAGAGATGGCGCGGCCGCTCGCGCACTGTTACACTAAAGTCGTTCTCTCCACACGGTGGGTGTAGCTCAGCTGGTAGAGCGCTGGATTGTGGTTCCAGTGGCCGTGGGTTCGAATCCCACCACCCACCCCACACACAACTAAGCGCTTGCCCTACAGGTGCTCGTCAGTACTCAAGTCAAAAGTCGAGTCATTCTCTTGGGTGAATGGAAAGCCTTGAAAGAGGTCCTGCGGTCTATTTCACGCGTTTCAGTTTGACGGCGCGTGCAGCCTTGCGCTGCTTGAAGTATTGCTGAAGTTTCTCAGCCGCGTTCCCAATGTCGCCCTCGTCCACGATGTTGTAACGGTCAAAGACGGAGCGCGTCCGGTGCCCGCTGATCTCCATCGCGATCTTGTCCTGAACGCCCGCGCGCTTCATATTGCGCACCGCTGACCGGCGGAGGTCATGAAAGAGCATACCGGGCAACCCGGCACTCGTGCAAGCCTCGGCCCAGCCGAATAGGTGCGCGCTCACGGGCCGGTTGCGCGCGCCGAAGAAGACAAATGGGCATTCCTTGGGGCATTCCTTCTGCTGGAACCTTAGCCAGCGCTCCATGTCGCCGTAGATCGGAAGACAGCGGGGCCTCTTCCCCTTCGTCTGACTCGCCGTGAGGCGAATCACGCCTGCTTCAAAATCCACTTGTAGCCATTGGATCTTCAGCAACTCCCCCTTACGTGCGCCAACATGGTACCCACATACGCATAGCGCCTTCAGGTTTGCAGGCAGCTTTTCCAGCAGCTTCTCGTATTGCTCGGGTTCCAGGAAACCCTGCCGGGCATTGTCCTCTTCTAGCTTCGGAATGTAGGGCGTTCGCGTAACAAGGGGCGGTTCTTCTCGTCTTCCAAGAATGAACGCGCGGCGGACAATGGCAAGCTCCCGGTTTATGGTGGCATCCGATGCACCGCCTGCTCTGCGCTCCTCGATGTACGCCCGAATTTGCGAATTCTTAAGGCGCGCGGCTTGAATGCTGCCGAGTGCGGACTTAAGGTGGGCGTTGTACCTCCACTCCACCGTTTTCGAATCGTGCCGTTTCCTGAGCCTATAGTCCGACAGGACCAAAGCACAAAGATCGCCAACGGTGGCCTTGCTTGGCGTAACATCGCGACCAGCCGCGAGATCGCCCAACCGCTCGTTGAGCAAATCTACTGCCTGTTGCCGCTCAGTAAAACGGCTGCTCTCTGAAATCTTCCGGCCGTGGTCGTAATACTGGATGTACCAGATTCGCCCTACCTGGAAGACCGAACCGCAGCCGCGTGTCCGTCGTTTTGCCATCCTGCTGATATTACCCCCCCGTTCGCCCGAACGGCAATCCAGCGGTCTAGTTCATCGCGATCGATGAGCCTGCGCCGTCCTTCCCGCAGTGACTTGATTTTTCCACTGACGATAAGCCGGTACACCTGCGCGTTGCTAAGCGATAGGTACCGTGCTGCCGCCTCCGTGCTGTACAGCCGCTTTTTTTCTCGCTCCTGAATGGCGAGTAATCTTGCTGCGACTCTATCAGCGATCAAGTCCACCAACGGTTCAAACGGATTCGTTCCTTCGCTCATGGCTTTCTCGCGTTCACCGTGATTTCAAATCGAGCAAGTCATTCGCCCGACCCTCTGAGTGCCATGGGTCTTCTCGGTTGAACACTGTTGGCACTCGTGCGAGAAGCGGAGGCCTTGCCGCTTCCTCCAAAATTGGTGCAGAACTCATAGCGCCCTCCCGATCAGGAAACCCAGAGAGAAGACAATTACTGTGAAAGTCAACGAAATCGTCCAGCGGAGAATGAGGCTCCCCATCACGGCGCTCACGAGCCTGCGAGTCGGACCGGGATCGGGCCGAGTACCGCTATGCTTTTGATGATCAAGAGAATTGTTTCGGACCAACCCCGAGTGCTTCGTTTCCGGAATTCCGTCTGAGGCCAGCTTGCTGGCCTCCAGACGTTTCAACTGGCAAACGTAATCGCATAGCCTCGCGTAGCCAATTTCAATACCAGCTTCCTTCAGCCAATTTCGTATGTCCTTCAGCCTATGACCAGCGGCGAGAGCAGCCTTGATCTCTGGCCAGAACTGCCGTACCTGTGCAGCCTTGGTGCAGGGGGTCGCCTGCGCCAGCAGCCGAAAATGCAGCAGGTCTGGCTGGCCCTCGAGAACGTCCCTTTTTTCGACTGTATCCTGCTCTAGAGTATCCATCGAAATATTGCCCTCTACTTTTAAGGGAGTGGCTAAGGCGGCGAGTGACAGTATCGTTCATAAGAAAGAGCTGGAGCCAGCCGCAATAGAATAGCTACTCATCAGCTCAGTCGCCACAACGCTCTTGCCAATCCCGCGGACGGGTGCTCAATGGTGAAGCCATGCCCGTTCGGTGCTGGAACTGACGGTCCGCCGTTTCAAGTCGTTCAACAGCGTCCAGCAGTTGTAAACCCACTTCGCGCATTTGTTCCGAGTCACACCCAAACTGTTC
>JASHOO010000259.1 GCA_030041035.1 Bryobacteraceae bacterium
TACATGAGGCTGGTGGCGCCGTTTTGCAGCGGGCCGTAGACAATGTAGCTGTGACCGGTGACCCATCCGATATCGGCGGTGCACCAGTAGGTGTCTTCCTCGTGGAGATCGAAGACCCACTTCATGGTCATGGTGGCTTGCAGCAGATAGCCGGCGGTGGTGTGCACGATGCCTTTAGGTTTGCCTGTGGTGCCGGAGGTGTAAAGCACGTAGAGCGGGGTTTCGGAATCGAGCGGCACGGCATCACAGGTCTCATCGGCTTTTTCATCGAGCTCATGCCACCAGAGGTCGCGGCCGGGTTTCATGACGACCTCGCCGGCGGTGCGGCGGTAGACGATGACGTCGCGGACGGTGGGGCAATCATTGAGCGCTTCATCCACGGCGGGCTTCAGCTTGACTTCTTTGCCGCGCCGCCAGCCGCCATCGGCAGTGATGACGACCTGCGCTTCGAGATCCTGAATGCGCGCTTTGAGCGCTTCGGCAGAGAATCCGCCGAACACAACGCTATGAATGATACCGAGCCGGGCGCATGCAAGCAGCGCGACGGGCAGCTCGGGAATCATGGGCATGTAGATGATGGCGCGGTCGCCGGTTTTGAGGCCGCGCGATTTGAGCACGTTGGCGAATCGCGAAACCAGACGGTGCAACTCCTGGTAGGTGATCATGCGCTGATCGCCGGGTTCGCCTTCCCAGAGGATGGCGACTTTGTTTTTGCGCGGGGTCGAGAGATGGCGGTCGATACAGTTGTAGGAGACGTTGGTTTTGCCGCCGACGAACCATTTGACGAACGGCGGATTCCACTCGAAGGCCTTCGACCACTTTTCGAACCAGAACAGTTCCTTTTCGGCGAGCTCACTCCAGAACTCGGCGGGCTGCTCCTCGGCGCGCTTGTAGAGCGCGCGATAGGCGTCGATGCCCTTCACGTTGGCGCGCTCGGTGAATTCCCGACTGGGGGGGTAGGTGCGATCCTCGGCCATAGGGAGAATGGTAGCAGAAGGGGATGCTTACAGTACCGTGCTGAATCGAACCTGACTCTGTGCCGACGAGCGTTGAATTTTCGCCCTACCTTGCATGTTTCTTTAACCAATCCGCCGTCTTCCTCACGCCCTCCTCAAACGACACCGCTGGCGCAAATCCGAATTCTTCGCGGGCGCGCGTGGTTGGGTACTCCTGGTTGCGGGAGAGCAGGTAGACGGCGTGGCGGGTGAGCAAGGGGCGGGTGGAGACGCCCAGGGCGCGGTAGGTGAGCTCGGAAGCGCGGGCGAGGGCGAATGCGGCGGTGAAGGAGAGATTGAGGCGGGGGTGGCGCTCGCCCAAACCATCGGCGAGCGCGTCAACGTATTGTCTCCAGGTGGCGCCGGTGCCATCGGCCAGATTGTAGGCGCGGCCGAGGGTCTGGGGGAGCGACGCGGCGCGGATCATGGCGTCGACAACATTATCGACATAAGAGAAGCCGCCGGGAGAGCGGCCGCCATCGATGACCATCATCGTGCCCTGGCGGATGAGGCGGGCGATTTCGAGAGCGAAATCCTTGCTGCGGGGACCGTAGATAGTGGCAGGGCGCAGCACTGTCACGGGCAAGCCGCGATCGCGCGAGGCGCGCCAGACGGCTTCTTCGCCCTGGCACTTGGTGCGGTTATAGGGAAGGCCGACGTCGGTGAGAGGGTGAGATTCATCGCAAGGCTGCGCGGGATAGCCGTAGACATCGGTGGTGCTGACGTGCAGGAAGCGCTGGAGGCCATCGACACGGGCGGCAGCATCGAGGAGATTCTTCACGCCGTCGACGTTAGCTTCGTAGTAAAGGCGCCAGGGCGCCCAGTCGGTAGAGCAGGCGGCGCAATGGTAAACGTGGCTGACGCCGTCGACGGCGCGGGCGAGTGATTCGATGGCGGCAAGATCGCCGTGGATCACTTCGACGGGCGTGCCTGCAAGATGCTGGAGGCTGCGGCCGGGGCGCGCCAGAACGCGGACGGTTTTGCCGCGCGCGGCGAGCACCTGCGCCAGGCGGCCGCCGAGGAATCCGGTGGCGCCGGTTACGAGCACGGCCATGGAAGGCTACTTGCGCAACTCGCGGAAGGCCTTGAGAGCGAATTCCAGGTCGTCGCGGGTGTGCGCGGCGGTTACGCAGATGCGGAGGCGGGCCGCGCCCTGCGGGACGGCGGGGAACAGAACCGGGGTCACGACAATATCGCGGTCGCGCAGGCGGCCGGCGCAAACGGCTGCGGGCGGTTCGTCACCGAAGATGACCGGGATGATGGGGGTTTCGGACATCCCCACGTCGTAACCGGCTTCGCGCAAACCGTTGCGGAGGAAGTCGGCGTTCTGTTTTAAGCGCAATACGCGCTCGGGTTCAGCCTGCAAAATCGCGAGCGTTTCGGACGCGGCGGCGACGGCGGACGGGCAGAGCGCAGCGGAAAAAATGAACGGGGCGGCGGCGTGCTGGAGGTAGACGCCGATTTCCTGCGAGGTGGCGACGAATCCACCGTTCGAGGGGATGGCCTTGGCGAGCGAGCCGGTCCAGATATCCACATCGCGGGTGTCGACGCCAAAGTGTTCGTCGGTGCCGCGGCCGAACGCGCCGAGCACGCCGGTCGCGTGGGCCTCATCGATCATGAGGTAGCAGCCGAATTCCTTTTTCAGCTCGATCAGCTCGGGAAGGCAGCAGATGTCGCCGTCCATGGAAAAAACACCGTCGGCGATGATCAGGGTACGGCCGGTGTGAGGGTCGGACTGGAGTTCGTGACGCAAGGAAACCGGGTCGTTGTGCTGAAAGCGTCGGATGGTCACGCCGGCAAGGCGGCAGGCATCGACCAGGCTGCGGTGCGAGAGTGAATCGAGCAGAACGCGATCCTGCGGCGAAAGCAGGGCCGAGAGCACGGCGAGGTTGGCGAGATAGCCGGAGCTGAAGGTAATGGCCACGGCGGTTCTTTTGAAGGCCGCCAGTTGGCGTTCGAACTGGTGATGGAGGTCGATGGTGCCGGTGAGCAGTCGCACGCCGCCGGTGCCGGTGCCGTACTTGTGGATGGCGGCGATGGCTGCGTTGTCGATACGCTCGTCGCCGATGAGGCCGAGGTAGTCGTAGGAAGAAAGCATGAGCATCCTGGTCCCTTCGGCTTGGACCCAGGGGCCCGATCGGCCTTCCAGCGGAAGTTGGTAAGGGTAGACGCCATGCTCGCAAGCGCGCTGGGCGAGGTCGAAGATGCGGCGCGCGCGGTTATCCACGAGGCTGGCTTTATCAAAATGCCACCTTTTCCCCGATGTAAAGAAACCGTTAAATAGCTCTCCCGATCCAGACGCAAAAAAGCGGGTGAGATTCAAAATGTTGCGTTTAATAATCATTCAAATACAACCCAGGTTCGGCGGGTACTTGTAACATATTACACATTCGCTACACTGAAAGTTTGTCCAGTTTGCGCAAGCATGTGAAGGGCCGCTGCCGGGGACGGGTGGCGGGGAGCATGGCGATGTGCCTGGCGGCGCTGTGCAGGCTGTCTGCGGCAGAGCTGTCGCCCGCGGGATGCTGGAAGGCGATCGACGACCGGACCGGCGAAGCGCGTGCCATCGTGCGCATCTATGAAGAGCACGGGGCGCTATTCGGAAAGATCGAAGCCGCGCTGGATCCCCAGGAAGCCAAGGAGCGCTGCGACCTGTGCCTGGATGACCGCAAGGGGAAGCCGGTCATCGGGCTGGTGGTGATGCGGGGCCTGCGCAAACAGGGCAGCGATTATGGGGGCGGAGACATTCTGGACCCGGATACGGGCGTGATCTATCGCTGCAAACTGCGGCTGCTGGATCAGGGCCAGCGGCTACTGGTGCGCGGATATCTTTTCGCGCCTTTGCTGGGCCGGACGCAGATCTGGACTCGGCAACCGGAGGGATCAGCCGCTTCGCGCGTCAGCCGTTGAACAGCCGGAGTACTTCGGCATAGAGGCTCTCGACCGTTGCCTGGCTTTTCGCCTCTGCGGCCACGCGGAGTAAAGGTTCGGTATTGGACGCGCGCACGTGGATCCAGCCTTCGGGCAGCAGCAGCTTGAGCCCATCGGCGCGGTCTTTCGCGGCGGCAGGGAACTTGGCTTCCAGGCTTTGCATGAGCGGGCCCAGCCGGCCGTGCTCGTAGGCCACCTTTCCATAGCGGCGATAATATTTCGGCAGCCGCGAGGCCAAGGCCGAGACAGGTTCGCCGGTCTCCGCCATGCGGTCGAGCAGGAACGCCATGCCGGTATAGCTATCGCGGCAAAGATGCACGGCAGGAAAAATGATGCCGCCGTTAGAGCCTTCGCCGCCGATCACGGCGTTGACGGCTTGCATGGTTTCGACAACGTTGGCTTCGCCGACCGGGGTGCGATAGACCCGGCAGCCATGCGCGGCGGCCACATCGTCGATCACCGAGGACGTTGTCAGATTCACCACTACGTCGCCAGGCCGGCGGCGGAGCGCGGCATCCACGGCGAGGGCGAGCACGTCGTCATTATCGAGCACCACGCCGTTCTCATCGATCACCGCTAAGCGGTCGCCATCGGGATCCTGAGCGAAACCGATCTCGCGGTGACACTGGCGCACCAGGGCGGCGATTTCACCCAGGGTCTCGGGCTTGGGTTCAGCTTCGCGCGGAAACACCTGGGTGGGGTCGATGGAAATCGCTTCCAGGTCGCAGCCGAGCACATCCCGCAGAAATCCGGGGGTGGTGACGGCACCGGCGCCATTCACAGCATCGAGCGCTACGCGAAACCTGCGATTGCGAATGCGCCCGGCATCAACGTGTGCCAGCACCTTATCGAAGTGCAGGCGGGGCGCGCTGCCATGATCGGTGAGCACGCGGCTGATTTCTTCGTTGGACGCCTGGCGGAAATTACTTTGATGATAAAGATCGAGCAGTTCCGCGCGTTCGTAGTTATTGAAAAACAGCCCCTGCGCGTTGAACAGTTTCAGGGCGTTGTACTCGGGCGGATTGTGGGAAGCGGTGACGGCGATGCCACCCTGCGCGTGGGTGGCGGCGACGTAGATCTGGATCGTCGGCGTGGGCAGGATGCCGGTTTCAACTACTTCGCAGCCCGCGGCGAGCAGTCCGCAGGCGACCGCATGCGTGAGCATCTCACCGGAAGGCCGGGTATCGCGGCCCACCACTACACGTCCACCGCCCACGTAAGTGCCGAAAGCCTGGGCAAACGACGCCGCGAGCGCGGGGGTGAGAAACTCGCCCACCACACCGCGGATGCCCGAGACGCCGATCTTGAGCAGGTGTTCGCGGCGCGGCATCAGGCAAAGCTCCGGACGAGCTCGATGAGAGTTGCGTACAGATCGTGGGGAGGGTCGCCGCGCTGCTCGCAGATGATGCGGACCACGGGCTCGGTCTGGCTGACGCGCACGTGAAACCAGCGGCCCGGCCAATCCATGCGCAGGCCGTCCACCACGTTGGGGCGGCCATCGGCGTAACGCTCGCGGAGAGAAGCGAGCAGCGCGGGAATGCGGTGCGTCACCAGCGGCACCTGACCCTTGAGGATGGAGTATCTCGGGTAGGAGGCGACGATTTCGGAAAGCTTGCCGCCTCGCTCCCGCATCATGGACAGCAAAGCCAGCATGGAGGCGATGCCGTCGTAGACGAAGCGGAACTGGGGCATCATGGTGGCGCCGGTACCTTCCCCGGCGATGGCGATCTGCTCGGGCCGGTAGCTGGAGAGTGCGTCGATGGCTGCCTGGCGGCCGACGGCCACGCGCACGACTTCGCTCGAGTGGCGCGCTGCGACCTCATCCACCAGAGCGGTGGTGGAGACGTTGGTGATGACGAGTTTTCCTTCGCCGCGCGGCAGCAGGTAGTCGGCCAGCATGGGCAGCACCATTTCTTCCGATATGGCTGCGCCATCTTCGGTAGCGAAGGCCACGCGGTCGGAATCGGCGTCAAACAGGAAGCCGGCGTCGGCGCCGAGGGGCCGCATGAGCGGCGCGAGCTGGAGCGCGACCATATCTTTGTTGGTGGCCGGCTCGTGCGCGAACGCTACGCCGCGCATTTTCTCGTTAATCAAAATGAATTGGAACCCGAAGCGCTCGTTGATGCGGCGCAGAATCAGCGAAGATGTTCCGCTGCAACAATCCACCACGACGCGAAACCTGCGCAGGGCGTCGAAATCGAACACGGCGGCCAACTCATCGAGATAGGGATCGAGCGAATGATGGTTACTCTGCAGCGTTCCCAAACGATTCCATTCGACGAAGCTGAATTTTTTCAGATGATAAATATCGAGAAGTTCGTTGGCCTCGGCGGTAGAAAGATAAATGGCGTTACGTCCGAAAAACTTCAGCGCATTCCATCCGGCCGCATTATGACTGGCGCCGATGGAGATACCGCCGGCTGCATCCAGGCGGCGGATGGTGTGCTGGAACACGGGCGTCGGCGCGATGCCGAGATCCACCACATCCTTCCCGCACGCCAGCAGCGCGGCCACGACACCCTCGCGAAGCATGACGCCGCTTGCGCGCGGGTCGCGGCCCACGATCACGCACCGGCCGGGCTCGAGAAATGTGCCGAACGCCGAAGCGAAATCCAGCACATGTGCGGCCGTCAAACCTCCCGCGCCCACGACTCCGCGCAATCCCACCTGCGAGATGCGCAGCGACCTGGCGGCTTCGTCGGGCATTAATCCGCCAGCCTCAATCGTCCGAACGCCTCCGGCACGTGAAAGGTCGCGGAGTGCGTGGGCTGCCATGCGATGTACTTGCGATTGGGGTCGGCACCCTGACAGCGGTAAAAATTGATGCGCATCTCGATTCCCGCCGCGGGCGGGCGGTCATCGATGCTCTTGATGGGAATGCGCATTTCGCCGTACCAGATCTTCCGGCTCGCGTCGATGCGCGCCTTCACCTCGAAGCCGGAGTTCCACAGCCAGGCATCCGCATTCCCCATTTTGGTGCTGTCGATATCCAGGTCGACCCACTCTGCTTGCGGCGACATCTCGAACTCCTTGTAGCGGTGGATGTTCTCGAAGTTGGTGCCGATGAATACCTCGGCCACGTCCCAATCCCAAAGTTGATTGGTCTCGGTGGTCCGGCTGGGGTGGGGATGCAGGTGCAGTTCCTGGTAAGGGCAGATGAACAGGAAGTACAGGTTGTTGCTGGTCCAGCGGGAGCGTACTTCAGTGCGGTGGCCGGCAACAGGATCTCCTTTCGGGCCGTGATCCATGAAGATCCCGGCAACGTCTCGCCATGCCGCGGCATCGGAATCGGCAGTGAGCGCAAAGTCAGCGGGCGCGCGATGGCTCACGGCGACTCCGGGCCCGTCGGCAAAACCGGCGGGCGCGCACAGGGCGAGCACCAGGCAATATTGTTTGAGCATGCTGTACTTCTAATATACTGTCCAGCATGGCAAAGCTTCTGGCGGTCGCACTCCTGGTTTTGCTGCCCGATGCCGCATGCGCGCAGCAAACCAAGGTCACGATTCCCGACTCGGTGTCGGTCGAAGCCAACATTCCCTACAGCCAGTACAAGGAGACCGTGCTGGACATCTTGCGGCCGAAAGCCGCCTCCAGCGCGAAACGGCCGGGCGTAATCGTGATTCACGGCGGCGGCTGGACGGGTGGAACGAAGGAAGGGCATAGCCAGGAAACCTGCCTGCGTTACGTGGAGAAAGGTTTTGTCTGCGCAAATGTGGAATACCGGCTGGCCAAGGTGGCGACCGCGCCGGCGGCAGTTACCGACGTGCTCAATGCGGCGCACTGGTTCGAGGAGAACGCCAAGAAGTACGACGTGGATACCCGGCGCATTGTGGTGACGGGAGGATCTGCGGGCGGGCATCTTTCTTTGATGGTCGGGATGACGCCGAAATCGGCTAAACTCGGGCCTCCGGCCAGGATCGCGGCGGTGGTGAACTTTTACGGAATCACGGACGTTGCGGATCAATTGGGCGGTCCCGACATGCGCGACTACGCCGTTACATGGGTGCCCGAGCAATCGGGACGGCTGGAACTGGCCGAACGAGTGTCGCCGATGACTTATGTTCGCAAAGGATTGCCGCCGATTCTCACCATTCACGGCGATGCCGATCCGACCGTCCCCTACGATCAGGGCGTGAAGCTCACCAAGGCTCTTCGCGATGCCGGCGATGACGCGGAACTGGTCAGCGTTTCCAAGGGCGGGCACGGTTTCCCGAAGGCGACGGAAGATGAAATCTACGAGCACGACATTTGGCCGTTTTTGAAAAAACATGGAGTGATCGAGTGAGCGTTTACGAAGATCGCCGCGAAGAGCTGGAAAAACACGAGTTCATGATGGGCAAAGCCCGGGGGCAGCTTGCCGTTACGCTCGATATGCTGACTGAGGCTTTGGTTCTGGTGGGCCAGCACGGCGTCTACTGCCAAAGTGCGCGCCAACCCGGCAAGCCGGCCATGGACGTGCAGTTGATCAGCAAGGCGATTACGGATGCCAAAGAGCTGATCTCCGGTGTGATGGGGGAATTGAAGAAATCGCGCGACAGCGCTGCTTCTACAGCCCCTGCAAAAAATAGTTGAAGCGCTTCTCGCGGCCGATGGTCGTGGTTTCGCCGTGCCCGGGAATGACGATGGCGTCATCCGGCAGAGGCATCAGTTTGTCGTGAATGGAACGCAAAATTTTCCGGCCGTCGCCGCCGGGAAGATCGGTGCGCCCGATGCTGTCGCGAAACAGGGTATCGCCGGCGACGAGCTTGTTCTCTCCCGGAATCCACAGGCAGATGCTCCCCTGCGTGTGGCCAGGCGTGTCCAGCACGGCGAATTCGGTCGTGCCTAACAAGAGCTTGTCGCCCTCGCGCACGGGCGTATCGATAGGTACTTTTTCGGGCGTTTCCACACCCAGCCATTTTGCCTGCTCGTCCAGCATGTCGCGCAGCGCAATATCATTCTGGTTCATGTAGACCGGCGCTCCGGTGGCGGCCCGCAGCTTGTGCGCGCCGCCGATGTGATCGATGTGCGCATGTGTGATCACGATGGCTTTCACGGTGAGTCCATGGCGTTTCAGAATCGCCTGGATCTCGGGTATGTTATCGCCGGGATCGATGACGATCGTCTCGCGCGTCTTCTCATCGCCGAAAATCGAGCAGTTGCATTGCAGCACGCCCACCGGGAGCATCTCGTGAATCATGACCCGATTGTATACTCAACCATATGACAGAAGCGCTCAACGTGCTGATGCGGTGGCTGCATATCACTGCGGCGGTGGTGCTCATTGGCGGTGTGCTCTACGCGCGCCTGGTGGTGGCGCCCGCAATTGCGTCGCTTCCCGCCGCGGAGCAGGACACGCTGGGTGATGCCATGGCCACGCGATTTCGTCGGCTGCTCTTCCTGGCGGTGCTGTTTCTCCTGGCCACGGGAGCCTATAACGTGATCCTAAACCTGGGCCGCGGCGCACTTTACCAGACGCTGTTGGGAATCAAGATTCTGCTCGCCCTGCACGTTTTTGCGGCCGGGATCCTGATCGTGAAGGCGAACAATCCCAAACGCACACGCCAATTGACCGGCGTCATGATTTCCGGCTTGATCATCATCGCGATCTCCGCTGTACTTCGGCAACTGCATTTGCCCTAGCTGGGCGATCAGCCGGGCATGCCCGGCCGCTACTTCAGCTCGGATTCGATCGCGTCCAGTTCCTTGCCCGCTTCGGCCCAGCGGCCTTGCCCCGCCAGTTCCTTGTAGCGCTGGAGATGATTGCGAATGCTTTCCAGGCGGCGATCGGCTCCGGCCGGAGGAGATGCCGCCGCGGGAAGTGACGGGGTGTTAGCGGCCGCCACTTGTGCCGGCTGAGGCGCGCCGGAAGCCAACTGTGCCAGCGCTTCCTCGTAGGTATCGGTGTAGATCAGCCGGCTGCCGATCACCAGCACGACCTTCTTCAATTGCGGCATGCGCGCCTGTGTCGCCTGAATGTAAACCGGCTCCACGTAGAGAAACGTGTTGTCCACCGGCAGCACCAGTGTCTGGCCGCGCAGCACCTGCGAGCCCTGCTGGTTCCACAGCGTCAGATCCTTGGAAATGTTCTGATCCTGGTTGATCTGCGCATCGATCTGCATGGGGCCGAAAATCAGCTCCTGCTTGGAAAGTTGCAGCACCACCAGTTGGCCCAGATGATCGTCATCGCACCGGCCCACCATCAGGCCGATCATGTTGTCTTTGGTGCGCGGCGTGAACGGCAGCAGCAGCATGAATTCCGGCCGGTCGGCATTGGGCAGCGAAGCCACCACATAGGTCGGGCTCATCGCCTCCCTCTCGCCATTTTGCCCTCGAACGTAGCCGGCGATGTCCCAGACATCCTCCTTGTTGTAGAAGGCCTGAGGGTCGAGCATGTGGTAAGTGCGGTAGATCTCCGCCTGCGCGCGGAAAAGGGTCTCGGGATACCTCGCGTGCGCGCGCAGTGTAGCCGGCATCTCCGAAGCCGGATGAAACAGGGCAGGGAAGAGATTGCGGTACGCCTGAATGATGGGATCGGCCGGCGCGAAGATATAGAGATTGGTCGTGCCGTCATAAGCGTCAATGGTGGCTTTGACGGCGTTGCGCATGTAGTTCACCGGCCCGACATCGGGAAACTCGATGGAACGCGAATACGGGTGCGAGTTGGAAATCGTGTAGCCGTCCACCATCCACACCAGGCGCCCGTCATCGGTAATCACCATGTACGGGTCGTGGTCCCACTCCAGAAATCCTGCCAGGTTTTCCAGCCGCTCCAGCACGTTTCGCCGGATCATCATGCGGCTCTGATCGGTGAAGTAAGTTGACAATAGAATATTGAAATCGCTCTGTGCCACCGCTGCCGCGAGGCGCATGGGAAATGACGGAATGGGAACGCCGCCTGTGCCCGCGTATACCGAGTGCACGTTGTCAGCGCCCGAAGGATAGTCGAACTCCGGCTGCGCCGTCTCCACGAAGACGGGCTCGTGCTCCACCTCGCCGTAGTAGATTTGTGGACGAACCAGCTTCAGCCCGGGCGCGGTGACCTCCGGCGGCATATTCTGAATCAAAAGGACCGGCAGCCCGTCGGGCCGGATTTTGCTGACCTCAGCCAAAACCACGCCGTAACCGTGCGTGTAAATGAAATGGGAGTTGATCCAGCTCGTGTGCGCTTCCGCCACCTGCCGGATATCCAGCTCGCGCGAAGCCAGTAACACCTGCCGGTAATTTCCGCCGATGGTGTACCGGTCTACGTCCGTGTCGGGGAAAACATAGTACGGCCGCAGCGCCTGCGTCTGCGAAACCGTGTCGTGAAAGGGTCGCCAGTCCCAAAGCCGGACGTTATCGAGCAGGTTCCGATGCCGCGCCGGATCGATTCCGGCGTTCGGGTTTACCTTGAACTCGATTTCTCGTGCCTCATTTTCGATGCCGAATGCGCTGCGCGTGGCGTGAATGTGCGCCTGAATGTACGGTCGCTCGAGCGAAATCTCATTGGGCCGCACGTAGAGCGCGGAAACGGCTCCGGGCACGATGAACCGGATCACCAGCGCCAGGGCCATGAAGGCGGCGAACGCCCACCGGCCCATCCATACAAACACTGCCGCCAGAAGACAGGCTGCCACCAGCAGCCACTGCAAGGGCAGCACGACCAAGTTGTCCGTGTAGTCCGCACCCACCAGAAAATTGTGCTGGTTCAGCACCATCTCATAGCGGCCAAGAAAAAATTGAACGGCAAAGGCCACCAGCGCTACCACCAGCGCGCCGCGCAGGAAGCGCGACTCCAGTCCGCCCTCCAGCCGGAAAATTCTAGGGTCGATCTCGCGCATCTCGTGCAACTCCGCCATTCGGTAGCGCAACTGCCAGACGCGCGCGGCAATCCAGTAAACCAGGATGCACACGATGGTCAAGACCAGCAGAAACTGCCGCAAATCGGAGTAGAACGGCAAATCGAAAAGATAAAACCCCAGAGGCAGGCCGAATACGGGGTCGTGCCACGCCCGCGCGTCCGGCGGAAGAGTTCGGCTGCCGGCATAGCGCACCACCGTCCACGAATCCAGCGTGCCGGAAGCAACCAGAAAGCCCACCACAATCAGCGCGATCGCGGATAACCTGGCGTACAACGAGTGCTCGCCCAAGCGGGTTCCCGCGAACTTGAGCGCGCGCGCGTGCGTCCACCACAGCGCGATGAAGGCCGCCAGCGTGGCGGCAGCAATGGGCCCTACACTATAGAGATACATGCTCAGCCAGGTCTGGACCTGACCGAGTTCCTTCCACCATTCGTAGTCGATAATGACCGAGGCGATAGTGTGCGCGCCGATGAGCAGCAACAGGATGGCTACTACGATCGTGATGCGAAGGGCCGGCCGGCGCGTGCCGGCGCGGGGAAGCTGATACTGAGGCATGGGGCTGCCGAGATTATGACACGCGGCTCCGGTTAATGCACACCCACCTGGCCGCGGACCGACGCGAGCAGTTTCTCCGGATCGAAGCCCAGTCCATCTTTGAACACCAGGTGCACTTTCTCGACGTCGGCGATCTGGCTCGCTGGATTGCCGTCGAGTACCACAATGTCAGCCTGTTTTCCCACAGCGATGGAGCCCAATTTGTCATCCAGCCCGAGTAGTCTCGCCCCGTTAAACGTAGCAATGCGGATGGCTTCCACGGGAGTGAATCCGCCCGAGGCCAGCAACTCGAGGTTGCGCTGGTCTCCGAAACCCGCTACCGCGCTGCCGTTTCCCGTAGGGTCGCAACCGGCAACCAGCAATCCGCCGGCATTGACGAAGGCCCTTTCAAATTCCAGCTCCTTTTGAACCCTCAACGCGCTGGCCTTCCGGACGGCATCGGAAAGCCGGTCGCGACTGACCAAATAGTTACGAAGAGCATCAGGCGCCAGTGCGTCGATGAATCGCTGCGCGAGCGGGGGTGCCACTTCGAAGACGGCCAGGGTCGAGGTCACGGCTACGTGGTGCTGGACCAGTTCGCGGATGGTCTGCTGTACTGGCTCGCTGCCGATATCCAGTTTCGCCAGGTCCTCGCCGGTTGGGCCGGTTGGGCAGACATCCGGCTGCTTGCTGGCAAGAAATTCCGTGTCCACCACCAGGCCGTGCTCCAGGTTGTCGATGCCCAGCGCGGCCGCCTCCCGAAAGCCGACGGAGCAAAGATGCCCGGTCAGCTTCAGCCCACGGGAGTGCGCCGCGGTGAGCGCCGCCTCCAACTCCGCCCGTGTAATGTGCATGTACGCCTTGAAAGATTCGGCGCCCTGGCTGGCCCAGTACTCCACGAATCTGCGGGCATCCTCCGGGCCCGTCAGCTCCGGCATCTGCACGGCGAAGCTGCCTTTCCCTTCCAGATAACCCGCCGTGATGTGCATTTTCGGCCCGGGCATTTGGCCTGCGTCAATCATCTTTTTGAGATTGAGATCTGTATAGGCCTCGAGCGTTCCCGCGGTGCGTGCCGTGGTCACGCCGCTGGCCAGATACAATCGCGGGAAACTCATAGCGTGTTCGATGTAGATGGGCACGCCACCGCCCGACGGATAGAAGAGATGTTCGTGCATGCCGACCAGGCCGGGAATGACCGTGCGATTCGACAGATCCAGCCGCTGCGTTCCTTCCGGGACAGCCACTTCTCCGAACCGTCCGGTCGCCAAAATGCGGCCGTGGCCGATAACGATCGTTTGATCTTCCTCGGGCGGCGCGCCAGTGCCGTCGATCACCCGCACATGTTCCAGCGCTACCACCGGAGCGTCCACGGCAACGAACGGCTTGAGGCCCGGAGTGAACTGTCCCTGCGCATGTGCGGCCGCCGACGATGCCACTGCCGCAATCAGCAAAAACACAAGCTTCGCCATGAGGATTGAGATTATGACACAGAGGGCGGAGTGCGCCGGGGTGGTGTTACGGCCGCGCGCGAGGCTTCCTTCTCCCGTTGCTTGGTTGGAATCACCAGCAGCAACAGCACCAGAATGGCCACCACCGTGCCCAGAATCAGGCGCCCGTAGGCGACCACCGTCCCGACCGACGCCGTGGCCCATAGCGCTGCTGCCGTCGTCAGGCCGTGCACGTGAGCTCGCCCGCGCATGATGACGCCCGCGCCCAGGAAACCGATGCCAGTGACGATTTGTGCCGCGATGCGCGTGTCGCCCGGCACGATGCCCGCGAAGACACAGGCCCCCCAGCGCGACTGCCGCGAACGTGCGAACGCCCGCCTCCTGGTGCACCCGCTGGCGCTGCCAGCCTATGACGGCACCCAGGAGCGTGGCTACTAATACCCGCAAAACCGTCTGTACTTCCTGCTGCCACACCATAGACAGAGATGCATCATACCTCTGCCGGGGGTGGGCGCCGGAGTGTGACGGCGCGTTGTGTATTCCCTAGTGGCCAATCACGTCGGTGGCCAGCAGCGTCCCGTCGCTCAGGACTACACCCTTGACGGTCACCTGCATTCCGACCATGAGGCCCGTGAAACTGTGCACCGTCCCCTGGTACATGGTCGACGAGTCAGTCGTAATTACCTCCGCTAGCGGGCTGATGACGAACGACTCCGTCGTGGCCGTCGACGTAATGGAGCTGATCTGGCCTTGGATTTCGAAACTCGGCTGAGCCGTCGGGCTTATGCTCAGTTGAACCGCACCGGCATACTCGTAGGTCGTCGCCGTCCCGATCGTGCGCGCGATCAGCACCAGCCCGGACCAGTCCTCGGATCCCGCCGTAGCCGGGAAAGCCAGCGTGGCGTGGCCGTTACCGCTGGAGTCCGTGCTGATTCCCCCAGCCTGCCCGAGCAGAACGCAGCCGGTGGGCCCGAAACCGAAACGGCAGAAATAGGCGCTGTAAGTTTGATTCGGGCTCGCCCCGTTCAGGTCAATGTGCGCCATGCTGTCGCGGCCGAGGCTGGCCGAACCGCTCTGGAGAGGATCGGTGCCGGTCGGTACGAATGCCGGCCCCAGGGGCTGGCCGGCGGGGGTACCGCTCGGAACATTCAGGCTGGTGACCGGTACCAGCGAGGCAGTTGCAGAGGCACCAAAAGCCAGCGCTGAACCGGGCCGGCCGACAGAATTCTCCTGACCACGGCCATCACCCCAAAGCTTCGGGGCGGCGAGACAGCAAGCGAAAAGCAACGCGGGTAGGGCAACCATCCAGGTTTTCGATCTGGTCATTTCGCAAACCTCCAAAAAGAAGAAGTGAGATGGAGCACGAGTGCAGCCATATCCAGGCGTATTTCAAGTGACAGAAAATACAGAAGAAACGCTGTCCGATCCTTCTGATCCAGCAATAGATTACAGAGCTGTTGAGACAGATTTACCCAACGTGTGTCAGTCGAGGAGCCATTTGCGCGCTCCGGTCATGTGAGAAAACTCACCTTCAGTAAACTCCCTTGACCAGTCCGCCATCCACGGCAATCGATACACCGGTGATATAGCTCGCCCGCTCCGATGCCAGAAACGCCACGACATTCGCGAGCTCCTCCGGTTCGCCCAGGCGCTTCAGCGGGACTTGGCCCGCCCACCGCTCCTCGATCTGCTCGATCGCCAGACCCTCGGTCCCTGCCCGTCTTCCCGCGAGCTCCGTGAGCCGGGCGGTTCGCGTATACCCCGGGCACACGTTATTCACGGTCACATTATCCTGGCCGTATTCGTTGGCCAGCGTCTTCACCAGCCCGCTCACCGCCGACCGCACCGAATTCGACAGAATCAGGCCTTCGGTCGGCTGCTTCACCGCAACTGAAGTGATGGTCACCAGCCGGCCCCAACTCTGCCGCTGCATCACCGGCAGCACTTCGCGCGCAAAGTAAATCACGCTCATCAGATTGAGATCCACGGCCGACGCCCAATCCTGCGCCGTCGTCTCGGCGAAGCTTTTCGACGGCGGCCCGCCCGCATTGGTTACGCAGACGTCGATCCGCCCGAACCGCTCCATCGTCTTCGCTACCAGCCCCTCCACGTCACCGGCTTGTGTCACATCCACGGCTTCCGCCAGCACCTCGACGCCGGTCGCCCGCCGGATTTCCTCCGCGGCCGCTTCAATTGCGTCCTTCCTGCG
>JASHOO010000260.1 GCA_030041035.1 Bryobacteraceae bacterium
CGCCGGATGTCCTTCGAGCGTGACATGAGGAACAGGAAGGCCAGAAAAATCGCCAGTCGGATCAGTCCGTCGATCATGTTGAACGCCAGCCTCCCATTGACCACCGGATGCCCCTTGCCCAACCACGTCGTCAGGTACAGCGGCACGAACTTGTACAGGAAAATGAAAAAACCGAATGAAAACAGAATCTGAAGCGCCATGGCCCCGCTCGACATCTCTTTCGGTTTCTCGTTGCGTCGCCCGTCATCCAGCGACACGTTAGCTGAAAAACGCAGCGCTTTGATTCCCAGCGACATCGCCTGCCCCAGCACCCCCAGCCCGCGAAGCCCTGGATACTTGAAAATCCTGTATTTCTCCGACATCCGCGCCACCGGCGTTTCACTTGTGACGACCTCACCCGAGGGTTTCCGCACGGCCACACAATAACTGTGCGGCGCGCGCATCATGACTCCCTCGATCACGGCCTGCCCGCCGACAAGAGTTTCTTCCCCGCTCTCAAGTATCGGCAGCATCTGGATATGGGCGGCAAGCCGCAGAAACCTACGAAGCACCACAAAACTCCTTTGTCACTATTATACGGCGAACTGCCTGGATTTCGGCTGCCGGCCGATCAGCGTTGCGCAGTAAATCGCGGTTCCCGTCGCCCCCAACCCTGCTGCGCTCCAGAAATTCACGCTTGGCCCGACCTTCCACAGCCACGCACCCAATAGCGCTCCGGCGCTTACGAAGGTATCGCGAATCAGATAGTACGCCCCCACTGTCCGGCCGCGCATCTCCACCGGTGCATAGCTGACAATCAGCGCCTTGCGCGGTGAATCCCCGAATTCCTTCAGCCCGCGAACCGCGAACGCCAACACCAGCATGGGAAAACTGTGCGCCGCGGCTAAAGCCAGCGGAAAGATCGTAAAAAAGAAGAACGTCGCGATCACGAACGGCTCCTTGCCGAACCGCTCCGCCAGGTACGCCACGGGTACGTAGCACGCCATAGCCACGATCATCTCGATCGCCGTCAGCAGCCCCACGCCGGTCCCACTCACTCCCACTACATCCATGGCGTAAATCACCACCCACGCGTAGGGAATCCGCTCGCAAAACCGTACCAGGATGTCGCTAAACAGCAGCCGCCGCAGCCCTGGATCGAAGCCTTTCACCACCACCCAAAAACTCCCGGGTGCCGGCTCGAACTGCAACGATTCTTCGCGAATCCGCCTCTGTGCAAGCCATCCGATGAGGCCCATCGCAATCGAGATCCCGAGCCCTGCGCGCACCCCTCCCACCATGCCGTAATGATCGATGAGCAACCCTCCCATCAGCGGCCCAATCAGCATCGGCACGCGCCTCATCAGTGATTGCATGCCGATCCCCATAGTGCGCTTCTCCGCGGCGAGATTCTTCGCTATCAGCGAAAACATCGCCGGCAGCGAGAGTGTGCTCCATGCCAGGAACAGAAATGTTCCGCCGATCACCGCCGGCCACCGCGGTATCAGGAGCACCAGCGCATAGCCCGCAATCGAAATCCCCGTGAATGTTACCAGCGCCGTGCGGTGCCCCCACCGGTCCACTACCACGCCGCCGGGATACGAATAGATGGCGCCCAGCAGCGTCTTGAGCCCATCAAACAACCCGATGATCAGCGCCGCCGCGCCGAGCGACTCCAGGTACTTGGGCATGAAACGCATCCACGTCTCTTCCCCCACTCCAATCGCCAGAATCGCGACCAGCAGCAAGACCAGATTGCGCCGCAGTCCGAAAAAATCTCGAACTCCCCGCTCATCCACGTTTGTCTTTTGCCCTGGAGCCCCATGCGCCCCCTCCCGGCGTCTCCACGCGCAGCACGTCCCCTGCGCTCACCAGAAAGTTCTCCTTCGCCCGCACTCTGATCCCCCGCTTTCCCCGTAACAGCATGTTCCTGCCCGGCTTTCCCGCGCCTCCGCCCGCCAGTCCGTACGGCCCGCGTTCCCGCCGGTCGGAGAGAATCGTCACATCGCACGGCGTCAAAAACTCGATCTCCCGCACGATCCCGTCCCCGCCCGCGTGTTTCCCGCCTCCGCCCGAACCTCGCCGCACCTCGTACCGCCGAACGCGCAACGGAAACTGCCGTTCGAAGGCCTCGATCGGTGTATTCCAGCTGTTGGTCATGTGCGTGTGAATCGCACTCTCGCCCGGTCCCGCAGCCGATGCTCCCATGCCTCCCGCAATCGTCTCGTAGTAGGCAAACTGCCGGTTTCTTCGCACGTCCCACCCCCCGATCGAGAGATTGTTCATCGTGCCCGAGCTCGCCGCCGGAATTCGTTCCGGCGCCGCCTGCGCCAGCGCTCCCAACACCACGTCCGTGATCCGCTGCGATGTTTCCACGTTGCCTGCCGCCATCGCCGCCGGAGGGCCCGCGTTCACCACCGTCCGTTCCGGCGCAATCACGCGGATGGGTCGCAGCAATCCCGCCGTATACGGTATGTCCTCCGCCACCAGGCACCGGAATGCGTACATCGTCGCCGAAAGAGCCACCGCATAATTCGCATTCACCGGCCCTTCCACCTGTCGATCCGAGCCCGTAAAATCCACTTCCGCCACCTCGCCCCGAATCGTGACCGCCACTTGAATCCGGACCGGCCTCCCCGTGACCCCGTCGCTGTCCAGATAATCCGCAAAGCGATATACACCATCCCGCAATCGCCCAATCGCCGCGCGCGTCATGCGCTCGCTGTAGTTCTGCAAGCCGGCCATGTTGCGCCGCACCTGTTGCAGCCCGTACTTCTTGACGATCTCCCGCAGCCGTTGCTCGCCCCGTTGATTCGCCATCATCTGCGCCAGCAAATCGCCTTCGCGTTCCTCGGGGGTCCTCACATTAGCCAGCAGGATGCTCATGAGCCCGCGGTCCAACACCCCTCCACGCACCATCCGTACGGGCGGAATGCGAATCCCTTCCTGGAAAATCTCCCGTGCCAGCGGCATCGAGCCGGGACTCATTCCCCCCACATCGGCATGGTGCGCGCGATTCGCTACGTAGAATGCGGGTCGGCGCCCATCGAGAAACACGCCGCTCACTGCCGTAATATCCGGCAGATGCGTTCCGCCCCGGAACGGATCGTTCACAATCGCCACATCCCCCGGGCCGATCCGCAAGGCTTCGATCGCATGCCGCACCGACAGCGGCATCGCGCCCAGATGCACCGGCATGTGGTCGCCCATGGCCACTGTCTCACCCGCAGCATCGTACACCGCGCAGGAGTAATCGCGCCGCTCTTTGATGTTGGCGGAATACGCCGTCTTGCGCAGCACCACGCCCATTTCCTCGGCGATGGAGACCAAAAGATTCCGGAACAGCTCCAGCTCGATCGCCCTGGACGTCATGGTTTCGCGCCAGGTTTCGTCAGGCTCGGCGCTTTCTCCGGCGCTGGCGCAGCTTCCGCTGGCGGCTCCGGGGGTGGCACCACGTGCGGCACGGGCCTGCATGTCCCTATTTCCACCAAAAAGCTCGCTACCGCCATCCACTTTTCTCCATGCCGTCTCTCGATGACGAACGACTTCAATCGCGCGTCGGCCCGAACCCGCCATCCGAAACTGCCCGCATCCGGATCCGCCCGCGGCAACGTGATCGGCTGCTCGCTGGTTCTCCGGATCATCCACGTCTCGCCGCCATTGGGCGTTTCAAACAACTCGTATCGCGCGGAATCCCCCGATTCCATCCGATCGATCACCATCGCGCCATTCGCCGCCGATTCAAAATGGAATTGCTGGATCGCTCCACCGCCGCCTTCCGCCAGCACCGGCCGCAGGCGCCAGCTTTTCCCGCCGTCTGATGTGATCAGGAAGAAGGGATCGCGTGCCACCGGCACCGTCGTTTCCCCGCTGATCCAGCCGTTTTGAAAATCGACCAGCTGCATGTGATCCAGCGCCACACCCCGCATCCGCTCATAGGGTTCCTGCCACGTAGCGCCACCGTCTTCGCTGGTCAACAGCATGGAATAAAGCGTCGTCGATTCGGAGTGGAGGTTCCCCAGCAGAACGATCCGGTTTCCAACTGTCTCCATCGACGAAACCTCCAGATACACCGGACAGGGCTGCTCCTCCGAGCAGCTCATCCCCGCCCACTGCATATCGTCTTCTGTGCATGTGAACGGAACGGTGATGGGCTTGCCGGTGTTGTGCAGAACTACCGGGCCAGGCTCTTCTGCCTTTTCAGGCTCCTTAGGCGCTGGGTTCTCCGGTGGCGCCTGCGCTTTAATTGCGCACGCCAGGAGCAGGGCCGCCGCCAGTCTCATGCTGCGAACGATTTTAGCTCACGCCCATAACCGGAACGAAGTCCCCTTATGGACACCAGCGCCGATTCATTGTGCGCTTTTGGGACGCCAGAGACACTCGCTCGCTGTGAATGTTACATTTCTTACGCGCCGTATTTTTTTGAAGAAACCTCGGAACGAAATGCGCCCGCACTTCGTCTTAATAAGCAAATCCCCGTTACGACAGCGGGCGCACTCACCCCTATCACCCAATAATGCGCCCGCTTATTTTTTTGTTCACTCCCGTAACCCAACCCAAGGCAACCGCACCAGCAGTCTGATAGCCTGTTGCTATCGTCTTGCATCCTACACCCCGTATGCTCTATCGATTTTCCTGTGTATTTCTGGTGCTGACGGCGCTGTCGGCCCAGACCCGGCTGCTCCGGTTTCCCGATATCCACGATAGCCGGATCGTGTTTAGCTACGGCGGCGATCTGTGGCTGGTCAACGCCGGCGGCGGAACCGCCGCGCGCCTCACCGCACATCCCGGAGTTGAAGTTTTCGCCAAGTTCTCCCCTGATGGCAAATGGATCGCATTCACCGGTCAATACGACGGCGACGAGCAGGTTTACGTCATGCCTTCCGAAGGCGGCGAGCCCAGACAGTTGACCTTCTACCCCGCACGCGGCCCGCTCGCGCCGCGTTGGGGTTACGACAACCAGGTGATTGGTTGGACCAACGACGGCCATTACGTCGTCTATCGTTCGCTGCGCGATAGCTGGGCTCTCGCCATCAGCCGGCTCTATCGCGTCCCCATCGATGGCGGCCCATCCGAACCCCTCCCCATGCCTGTCTCCGGTGCGGCTTCCTACTCGCCCGGCGGCAATCAGCTTGTCTACTCGCCGCAGGCGCGCGACTTCCGCACCGAGAAGCGCTATAGCGGGGGCGAGGCCAACGAGCTCTACATCTTCGACACCGAAACCCACGCCGCCAAGCGCATTACCGAAGGACCCCGGGCCAGCCGCGACCCCATGTGGATCGGCAAAGAGATTTATTTCAATTCCGACCGCGACGGCCACTTCAACCTTTATGCCTATGACATCGCCACCGGCAAAACCGCGCAGATCACGAAAAACACGATCTGGGACGTTCGCTGGCCCGGTTCCGACCGCGAACGGCGCATTGTCTATGAGCTTGACGGCGAGCTCAACGTGCTCGATGTCAAGACCGGTAAGAGTGTCCACATCAATGTTCGCGTGCCCGACGACGGCGTCAACCGCAGAGCCACTTATATTTCTGCGGCTAATTCAATCGAGCAGGCCGAACTCAGCCCCAAGGGCGAACGCGTGCTCTTCGCCGCCCGCGGCGACATCTTCTCCGCTCCGGCGGAAAAAGGTCCTACGCGCAATCTCACACACTCCCCGGGTGCGCATGACAAATGGCCCGCTTGGTCACCCGATGGCTCCAAAGTCGCTTATCTTTCCGACGCCACCGGCGAAGAGGAGATCTATGTCGTAGCCCAGGATGGAACTTCGCCACCTGAGCAGATCACCAGCGGCGGTCACGCCTTCCGCTACCAGCCCCAATGGTCGCCCGATGACCGCCAGATTGCCTTCAGCGATAAAGACGGCCGCCTCTGGGTAGTGTCGCTCGCCGATCACTTGATCAAGGAAATCGCTCATTCGACTGAAGGAACAATCCGCGATTATGATTGGTCGCCCGGCAGCGAGTACATCGCCTTCAGCATGAACGACTCCTCCGGCTTCTCCGCCCTCTACATCTGGAGCGCCCAGCAGAACCAGGTCCGCCGCATCACCACCGGCACCTTCAACGAAAACTCACCCGCCTGGGACCCCGGCTCCGATTACCTCTATTTCCTCGCCAGCCACGAGTTTCGGCCCCAGCTTTCACAAATCGAGTTTGATTTCGCCACTAACCGTTCGCGCGGTATCTTTGCTCTCGCTTTGCGAAAAGACGTCAAGAACCCGTTCCCGCCGGAAAGCGACGAGGTGGCAATCAAGAAAGACGAACCGCCCAAAAAGGAAGACAGCAAATCCCAAGACGAGAAGAAGCCCGAAGAGCCAAAAGATAAAGGCATCGACTTCGATGGCCTCGAGCAGCGCGTCACCCGTGTACCCCTCGATGCCAACAACTACTTCGGCCTCGCCGTCAAAACCGATGCGCTGGTCTACGCAGTAGCGGCTGCCGCCTATTACGGCCGCCCCGCCGCTCTGAAGTCGACCTTGCGCTTCTTTTCCTTCAAAGACCGCAAGGAAACTACGCTGGCCGACGACATCATGAGCTGGCGTCTTTCACGCGATGGTTCTAAAGCTCTGGTACATCAGGCCCAGAACTGGAACGTATATGACGCCACCCCAACCGGCGCCGGCACCAAGAAAACCGTTTCCACCGCCGGCCTCATGCTGGAGAAAGTCCCCACCGAGGAATGGAAAGAGATTTTCAACGAGGTCTGGCGCCGCTATCGCGATTTCTTCTATGCGCCCAACATGCACGGCTATGATTGGGAGGCACTCCGCGAGCGCTACAGCCAGCTCCTGCCCTATGTTGCGCACCGCTCCGACCTCAACTACGTCATCGGAGAAATGATCGCCGAGCTGACCGTCCAGCATGCCTACATCGAAGGCGGCGATATCCAGATACCCCCGCGCCCTCACGCCGGATTGCCGGGCGCGCGATTTGAAGTCGACGCGAACTCCGGCCGCTACCGCATCGCCAAAATCTTTCAGGGCCAGAATGAGGAGGAGATCTATCGCTCCCCGCTCACCGAAGTGGGCGTCGACGCTAAAGTCGGCGATTATGTCCTGGCCATCAACGGCGAGGACTTGACCGCCAGGCGGGATGTCTACGAGCTGCTGCGCCATGCCGGCGATGGGCCCGTGCAGCTCACGCTGAACAGCACTCCCAACCTCACCGGCTCCCGTAAGGTCACCTACCGGCCGGTAGCCAGCGAGGCCAACCTCGAGTATCTCGATTGGGTGACCCAAAATCGCAAGCGCGTCGACGAACTCTCCCACGGCCGCATTGCTTACCTGCATTTACCCGACATGGGTGAGGCCGGCATTCGCGAGTTCATCAAGTGGTATTACCCGCAGCTCCGCAAGGAAGCCCTGTTGATCGATGATCGCGCGAACGGAGGCGGCAATATCTCGCGCATGGTGATCGAGCGATTGACCCGCACTCTGCTCGCCCTCACCTATCCGCGCAACGTCGCCACGCCCAGCACATATCCGAACAGCGTCTTCACCGGGCCAAAAGCTGTGCTTCTCGATGGCAACTCGGCATCTGACGGCGATATATTCCCCTGGATGTTCCGCACCGCCGGCCTCGGACCCTTGATCGGCGAACGCTCCTGGGGAGGCGTCGTCGGCATTACCAATCACGGCCCCTTGATGGACGGCGGAACCGTGTTCGTTCCCGAGTTTGCTTATGCCAACGCCAAGGGTCAGTGGACAGTCGAAGGACACGGCGTGGACCCCGACATCGTCGTCGAGAACGATCCCAAGTCGGTCATCGAAGGCCACGATCCTCAATTGGAGCGCGGAGTCGCAGAGCTGCTCCGCGCGTTGGACAAGTCCAATCCCAAGCTGCCCGAACACGCTCCATATCCCGTCAAGCTGAAATGAGGCGCTGCGTGTGCTTTAGTCGTCGATTTTGTAGATCGTCAGCCCCGAAAGCAGCTTGGGATAAAAATCGGTTGATTTCTGAGGCATCACGCCTCCGGAGAAGGAGACCCGCGCCACATCCTCGATGGCGGTCGGCCGCAGTAGAAACGCAATTTGCGCTTTACCTCTCCGCGCCGCCTCGATAGCTTTATCCAGTCCGCGCACATACCGCAGATTCTTTTCCGCCCGAACCGCCTCTTCGCTGATGCCCAGAATATCGCGCAGGATCATTTCGTGCAGAATCGGCACATCCAGTCTGTCCGTGGCGTTTTTCACTCGCAACAGGTAGAGCTTGTCGCCGATCGCGGCGCCGATTGCGCCCTCCGGAACCTGTTGCAATTGTGCGACTTGTTCGATTGCAAACGTGTTACCGGCATGCCGCAGAAACCCGGAGCCATCGAAGTCTTCGAGACCGCTGACTAACCTGTGCGTTGCCAATATCTTAAGCCCCGGCGAGTGCATATTCACGAAAGTCATCATGACGCGCGACGCTCCGGCCAGGCCCGGGTTTTCGTCGCGAAACGCCAGCGCCGTCTCATAACGGTGGTGGCCGTCGGCGATCAGCAGCTTCTTGTCGGCCATCAGCGAGGCAATGGCATCGATCGCGTCTCGATCGGCTATCTTCCAGAGCCGGTGCTCGGCGCCGTATTCGTCCGTAACCGCTGCGCTTGGTTTAACTTGGGTGGATTCCGAAAGCCGCTGGTCGATCCGGCCCTCGGGATCCGCATATAGCATGAAAATCTGTCCGAAATGAGCATGCGTGTGACGCAGCAACTCGAGGCGGTCCTTTTTGGGTCCGGAAAGCGTCTGCTCATGGCGGTGGACAACGCCTGCGGAATAGTCCTCAACTGCGCCTAAGCCAATGAATCCACGGCGTGAAAGCCGCTCACCGGTATCCGGCACGCAGAAATCCTGAAAATAGGCGAAAAAGCAGGGCTCCGCTTCCCGGGCAAGTACACCCCGTTCGGTCCAGTTTTTGAGGAAGTCGGCGGCACGGGTATAAGCGCTGTTGGACGCGCTATCTGATTCAAAACGCTCGCCCAATATGATACGTACCAAGTTGAACGGGCTCAGCGCGAGATATCGCGCCCGCATGTCCGGGGAAATCTTGTCATAGGGCTGGGTGACGAGGTGCGCGAGCGGCCCCGCGGCAGAACTATAGCGATAAGGTTGAAAAGGGTAAATCCGAGCCATGTAGGTGGAATCTGTAGCATACCAGATCCACTTTATTGTGAGCCAGTTAGGCTTGAAGCGGCACAGGGGGCGCCCTTCGGCTCCCTACCTGTGCCGAGAGAATTCCACAGAGGCGCTTCCCAGCCCGCGTGGAACGACGGGGCAGCCAAAACTCGCCCCGGGAGGAGCATTCTTTAGCGGGGGAGTGGGGCGGGGTCTGGGATTTTCTCAGAATTTTTTAATTCGCCGGCGCCCGGGGCGGGGTGGCATTCGTAGATTTGCGGGGTGATGCCGAAGCGCTGCTGGTATTCCGCGGTAATTTCAAGGCGGAAGCGCTCGCTCACTCCCCGCTGCAACAGGTTGACGGTGCAGCCGCCGAAACCGCCGCCGGTCATGCGCGCACCGAAGACGCCCTCGATGCCGATGGCGGTATCGACCAGGAAATCGAGTTCGGCGCAGCTCACTTCATAGTCATGCTGCAAGCTGAGGTGGGACTCGACCATGAGCTGGCCCATACGTTCGAGATCCGCACGGCAGGAGGCGTTGACGAAGAGCCGGACGCGCTCATTTTCCATCACCACATGCCGCGCCCGGCGGCCAATGACGTGGGGCACGGAGGGTAATACCTTTTCGAGCAGTGCGACCGATACATCGCGCAGGCTCGCGACCGCGGGATCGATCTGGCGGAAGACGTCCACGGCGGCGGCGCACTCCTCGGTCCGTTGTTTGTAGGCGGATTGTCCCAGAGCGTGCTTGACCATGGAGTTCACGGCAAGGATCTCGACGTTCTGCGGCAGACCGACGGCCTGCCCCTCCAGAGTGCGGCAGTCGATGAGCAGGGCCGCATTTGGGCGAGCGAAGACGGAAACAAACTGGTCCATGATGCCGCAAGGGGTGCCCACGAAAGCGACTTCGGCGGCGCGGCACAGCTCGGGCAGGCGCAAGGCATCGAACTTCTGGTCCCGCAGCAGAGCAAGAGCGCACGACACTTCCAGCGCCGCGGAAGAACTCAAGCCGGAACCTTCGGGGACGGTGCTGTGAATCAGCAGCAACTGCGGCTCGATGGCGTAGCCGGCGCGAAACAGCTCGCGCGCGACACCAGCGGGGTAATCGCTCCAGTTATGAACGGGGGGCAGGGCGCCCGACTCAGCGGCGAGCCACTCTCTGGATTCGTGCTTCTCCTCGGAATACACGTGAACCCGGCCGTCGGGCGAGGGCGTGGCGGCCACGTAACAGGCGAGGTCGAGCGCCACGGGAAGCACAAAGCCGAGGTTGTAATCGGTATGCTCACCGATGAGATTGACGCGGCCCGGCGCGCGAAAGACGCGGACACCCTGATCGGTTCCGTACTGGCGGCGAAAGGCTTCGCGAATCACAATCGTTTCCGATAGGCCAGCACCAGCATCACGGCGCCGAACAGCAGTATGGCGATGCCGCAATACAAATTGACGTTCACGTCCGTCAGAGCGGCGCGCAGTCCCGGAGAAAAGATTCCCAGAGCCAGCAAGATAACTCCCAGCATCGAGAAGAACAAGCCCGCCGGTGTGCGGAGATCGAGCATAACTTAACGGAACCAAAGGTTCAGCACGACGAGCATGGCGATGACGCCCACAGCTACCGACGCCGGCCTGCGATACCAGGTTACCCCAGACTCTTCGGGGAGTTTGGTGAGGCCGTAGACCAGGCCTTCGAGCTGTTGCGGCGGCCGCGGGGCAGTGACCAGGCTGACCAGGACGGTGACGGCGAAGCAGGCACAGAAGGCGAAGATAGCGATCCAAAAGTTCTGCGCCATGGTAGAGGGAAGGTGGACCAGAGACGCGAGCCAGCCGCCTTTGTCCTCGGCGACGGTCAAGCCGTGGGTGAGCGAGGCGACGACGGTCCCGGCCAGCATACCGGAAAAAGCTCCGTGGCCGGTGGCCCGTTTCCAGAACATGCCGAGCAGGAACGTAGCCAGCAGTGGAGCATTTACGAAGCCGAACACGAGCTGGAGGATGTCCATGATGTTGTTGTAGTGCTGGGCCACGTAGGCGGCGGCAATGGAGAGCAGGGTGCCGACGACGGTGGTGATCCTGCCTACTTTCAGGTAATGGTCGTCGGCAGCGTGCTTGTGGATATAGCCCTGGTAGATGTCGTAAGTGAAGACGGTGTTAAACGCGGTGACGTTGCCCGCCATGCCGGACATGAAAGAAGCCATGAGGGCGGTCAGGCCGACGCCGAGAATGCCGGAGGGGTAGAACTGAGCCATCAGGGTGGTCAAGACCTGATCGTAATCGTAACTGTCGCCCTTCAGCGGCAGCACATAGCCGGTATTCATTTTGGCCAGTGCGAGGGCGGCGATGCCGGGCAGGATCACGATGAAAGGCATTACCATTTTGGGAAAGGCAGCGATGATGGGGGTACGGCGGGCGGCGGACATGGACTCAGCGGCCATGGCGCGCTGCACGACCAGAAAGTTCGTACACCAGTAACCGAACGAGAGCGTGAAGCCGAGCCCGGCGATCATGCCGAAGACTTCGACTCCCATGGGATTGTCACTGGCGTGCTCCATGTAGCGCCAACTGTGGGTCATCACGGGCGGAAGGCGGGACTGGATTCCGGCCCAGCCTCCTGCTTTGGCGACGGCCATGATGGCGAGCGGGGTAAAACCGAGGACGATGAGGAAGAACTGCAGCACTTCGTTGTAAATGGCGCTGGTGAGGCCGCCCAGGAACGTGTATATAAGGACGATGGCCGCCGAGAGGAGGACGGAGGCGGTGAAGCTCCAGCCCAGCACGAGCTGCAACAGAAGGCCGAGGGCATACATGGAGATGCCCGAGGAAAATATGGTCATCACGGCGAAGGTGATGGCATTGAGCCCGCGGGTTTTTTCATCGAAGCGAAGCTTCAGGTACTCGGGAACGGAGCGCGCTTTGCTGCCGTAATAGAAGGGCATCATGAAAATGCCGACGAAGAGCATGGCGGGGACGGCGCCGATCCAGTAGAAGTGAGCGGTCATGATGCCGTACTTGGCACCGGAGGCGCACATGCCGATGACTTCCTGAGCGCCGAGGTTGGCCGCGAGAAAGGCGAGGCTGGTGATCCAGACGGGGACTTTACGGCCGGAGGTGAGGAAGTCTTCGCCGGAGCTGACGGACTTGCGCAGGCGCCAGCCGATGCCGAGAACGAAGGCGAAATAGATCGCGAGAATGACGTAATCGATCCATTCGAGTTTCACCCCTAGAACTCGCCGCCTTTCGACCTGGAATGGAAAAGGTGAGTTTATCGCGGGGAGCGGGGAGAAGGCAAATGAAGGGAGGGTAGGCTACTGGCATGGGGAAAAGTGCTACACCTCTCGACGTATTTCTGATCGCTGCGCGTTGCGCGAAGTCGATGATGGCCGCACGCGCGCGGCGAGCGGGCCGGACCCATAGTCCCCAGGCTGTCTGCCGGAAGGGTATTGCGGGCAGTGGTGTCCAAGAAACAACTTGACCTCGAAATAGTGGTACAACCCGTTGCTTGTTACGGCTAGTACTTTTTCAGGCAATGAAAGGTTAAAAAAAATCTCCAAAATGGGAGGCTCAGGTTGTATAATTTTCGGACTCGAACGACTGTGAAGTCCAAAAATGGAAATCCCGGCTAAGAGTGTGCTCGTTCGTTATGGGCCGGAGATCTCGAAAAATCGGCCCAGGGAATAGGGTTGTCCAAACCAACTGATACGGAGGGGAACAAGATGCGTCTGAAATCTGCGCTAATGGGAATTGCTGTTACGCTTGCGTTTGCCGTCTTCTCGCCAAGCATAGCCCGTGCCGACCTGCTGGGATCTGATGTAACCGCCGTCTTGTTTTATCCTAACGAAACAACTTTTTGCGACCTGGGGCCCGCTGATTGCAGCCCCGTTCCGATTGGGCCCATACCCGTTACCTCCGGAGTTCCCCCAGAGTTTCCGGCGGGTACTCTGGTATTCGACGGTTCTCTCGCCGTCTCAGGTTCGCAGATAATCTGGACCGCAACCTTGCCGGAGGATTACTCGGCCCCAGTAGGTCCTAGCGCTTTCAATGGGTTCGCTCTATCCTTCACCGGCGCCCCAATCATAACCGATGTCACGCTTGATCCCGCCAGCACGATTCTGCCGGTGCCGTTCACCGGTTTCCCCATCTCCAGCTCTACTGGAATTTACTTCAACGCGAGCAACGTTATGTTCAACCTCGCAGGTGATTCCGTCAGGGCAGGCCAGCAGCTTATATTGGACGTTCAGACGGTTCCAGAGCCCGCCAGCGCAGTCCTTTTAGGCTCCGGCCTTCTCGGAGTGGTGGCGTTTCTTCGCCGCAAATTCATGCCGTTATAGCGTTCGGGTGAACCGAGCATTCCAGGCCGGAGACCAACCACCAACCGCCGCTGATCCAGTAGAAGTACGTGGTCATGATGCCGTACCTGGCGCCGGAGGCGCACATGAAGGGAGGGGTGGT
>JASHOO010000261.1 GCA_030041035.1 Bryobacteraceae bacterium
GCGAGGTGCGCGTCTAGTGCCCAACCTAAGCGGCGTCGCATCGGCGGGCATGATGGTAAACGAACTTCGGGATGCGTTTGCGGAAATTGAGTCCGAGATCGCGAGTGGACCGGTGGTACCGAATGTCACACCGAGAGAGATTCGAAGCTATCTGGCATCGCGCTATGACTTCAAGAAAGCCGCGAGTCTCGAGGAGGCGGTGGCGGATATACAACAGATGTTGCACAAATGGCAGGTGCATGTAACACATCCGCGGTATTTCGGTTTGTTCAATCCGAGCGTGACATTGGCCTCGGTGATTGCCGACACGGTGGTTGCGATGTACAACCCGCAACTGGCGTCGTGGCGGACATCCCCCGCGGCGAACGAGATCGAGCGGCATACGCTTGCATGGCTGGCGGCGAAATTCGGCCTTCCGGCGAATACGGCGGCCACCTTTGCGAGCGGCGGAGCGGAGGCGAATCTATCGGCGGTGATCGTTGCTCTGACGCGGGCTTATCCGGAGTACGGCGAGCGCGGTTTGCGCGGCATCGCCGCGGCACCCACCATCTACTTGAGCGGCGAGGCGCATCATTCATTCAACAAAATCGCGCACATGACGGGACTGGGGCGGCAGGCGTTGCGCAGGGTTGCGACGGGTGTGGATTTCAAGATGGACGTCGCGGATTTAGCCAAACGCGTAGCAGAGGACCGCAAGGACGGGCTTGCGCCGTTCCTGGTGGTGGGAACTGCGGGCACGACGGGCGCGGGAGCAATCGATCCGCTGGCGGACTTGGCCGATTTTTGCCGGCGCGAGAAGCTCTGGCTGCATGTGGATGCGGCCTGGGGCGGTGCAGCAGTCATTTCACCGGCGCTGCGGCATCACCTTGTGGGAATCGAGGCCGCGGATTCGATCACGTGTGATGCGCACAAATGGTTTTCAGTGCCGATGGGTGCGGGCATGTTTTTCTGCCGCCACGCGGACGCTGTGGCAGAGGCCTTCCATGCGGAGACGTCTTACATGCCCGGAAAGACGCTCGGACCGGCGGCGGATCCGTACACGACGTCGGTGCAGTGGTCGCGCCGGTTCATCGGGCTGAAGTTGTTTCTGGCACTCGCGCAGCATGGCGAATCAGGCTACGCGCGCATGATCGAGCACCAGACGCATATGGGCGAGGTGCTGCGGGAGTCGCTGAAGGCCGCAGGGTGGCGCATTGTGAACGCGACGCCGCTGCCGCTGGTCTGTTTCACGCGCGATGGGCTGGACACCAGCCGTTTCCTGGCGGTGCTGCACGAGCGGCAAATCGCGTGGATGTCACAAGTGCAACTTGCCGGTCGAAAACCTGTGCTGCGCGCATGTGTCACCAGTTTCCGGACAACCGGGCATGACATTGAGCGCGTGGTGAGTGAGATGGGCGGGCTCATCCAGTGAGACGCGAGACGATCGCCATTCACGGCGGCTACGACGGCGACCCCGCGACTAAGTCCGTGGCCGTGCCGATCTACCAGACGGTGGCGTATGAGTTTGACAGCGCGGATCACGGTGCGGCGCTGTTCAATCTTGAAGTTGAAGGATTTCGCTACACACGCATCAACAACCCGACGATCGCCATCCTGGAGCGCCGCGTGGCGGCACTCGAAGGGGGACGGGAGGCGCTCTGCGTCAGCAGCGGGCAATCCGCGACATACTACGCGGTACTGAACGTGACGCAGATGGGCGGCAACCTTGTTTCCGCGCCACAACTCTACGGCACCACGCACACGCTTTTCGCGCACATTCTGCCCAAGCAGGGCGTGAACGTGCGCTTCGCGGAATCGGATCGGCCGCAGGATGTCGAAAGGCTGATCGATGGCGAGACTTGCGCGGTATTTTCGGAGACGGTGGGCAATCCGGCGGGAAATGTTTGCGACGTTCAAGGACTGGCTGAGGTGGCGCACGCACACGGCATTCCCCTGATTGTGGACAACACCGTGGCTACGCCCATTCTGCTGCGGCCCATCGAGCACGGCGCCGACATCGTGGTGCATTCGCTCACCAAATTCATGGGGGGGCACGGCACCACGCTCGGCGGCGCTATCGTGGACAGCGGCAACTTCTCCTGGAAAACGCACGCACAGCGTTTTCCCATGTTCAGCCAGCCGGATGAGTCCTACCACGGCATGGTCTACACCGACCGGTTCGGCGACGGCGCCTACCTTGCCCGGTTGCGCAGCGTTTACCAGCGGACTACGGGAGCAGTGCTCTCTCCGTTGAGTGCGTTTCTGCTGTTACAAGGAATCGAGACGGTGGCCCTGCGCGTGGAACGCCATGTAGAAAACGGCCGCGGCGTGGCCGAATTTTTGCGCAAAGACCGCCGCGTGGAGTGGGTCAACTACGCCGGATTCCCGGACAGCCCGCATTACCCGCTGGCCAAAAGATATCTCTGCGGCCGTGCGTGTTCGCTGATGACCTTCGGAGTCAAAGGAGGCTTTGAGTCGGCAAAGAAGTTTTACGACGCACTCAAACTGGTCAAGCGGCTGGTGAACCTGGGTGACGCCAAGTCGCTCGCCTGCCATCCAGCATCGACCACGCACCGACAAATGTCGCCCGAAGAGCAGCGCAAGGCGGGAGTTACGCCGGAGACGATCCGACTCAGCATCGGTATCGAACACATCGACGACATCGTCGCCGATCTGGATCAGGCGCTTGACCAAGCGAACGCAGTTACTTAACAATGCGGGCCTATGAATAGAGCCGCGCTACGCTTATCGGAGGAACGTTAATGCCTATTTTCTGGGACCTCGATCCCTCGAGCGACGACTCAGCCGCGCGCCAGCAAACCACGGCCCAGCGCGTCCGTATTGGCGTGGTCAACAACATGCCGAACGGCGCGATGCAGGCGACGGAATGCCAGTTTTTTTCGCTCCTGGGTGCGGCGGCAGAGGGCATCGATGTACACCTCTCGATTTATGCCTTGCCCGAGGTTCCGCGAAGTGACTCCAGCCGCCGTTATGTCCAGGCTTCCTACTATGACATCGAAAGACTGTGGGACAGCCAACTGGATGGTCTGATCGTCACCGGGATGGAGCCGCTGGCTGCGAACTTAGCGGACGAACCGTATTGGGGCAGCCTGACGAGGGTGCTGGAGTGGGCTGAAGACAACACGCATTCGAGTGTCTGGTCCTGCCTGGCTGCGCAAGCGGCGGTTTTCTATCTCGATGGCATCACCAGACGACGGTTGACCGATAAGCGCTGCGGCGTGTTTGACTGCACTCAAGCGTCAGATCACGATTTGACTGCCGGGGCACCTGCGGTGCTACGCGTACCGCATTCCCGGTGGAACGACATAGCCGAGAGTGACCTGGCCCGCTGCGGTTATCGCATTCTGACTCGCGCCACGGACGGCGGAGTGGATAGCTTCGTCAAGCAGCGCAACAGCCTGTTTATCTTCTTCCAGGGGCACCTGGAATATGAAAAGAATACTTTGTTGCTCGAGTATCGCCGCGATATCGGACGGTACCTTCGGGGAGAGCGCGATACCTACCCACGCATCCCACAGGGTTATTTCGACGCGAACACCGCCGCCGCACTAGCCGCCCTCGAAGAGCAAGCCATTCGTGACCGGTGCGTGGACGTGCTCGGGGACTTTCCCATGGCTCTGGCTGAGAAAAATCTGGTACAGCCGTGGCGTACAGCGGCCATCCGCATTTACCGCAACTGGCTGGCGTACCTGGGCACGCAGAAAGAGCGGCAGCGGGAAGAACTAGCGCCGGAGCGCTGGTTCGCCGCAGCGGATTGAAACAACCGGCGCGAGTTCGACTCCTTCCTGAAGCCGGCTGCGCCTAGCTTTTTTTGCGGCGTGATTTGCCGTTCTTCTCCATCCGAAGCCTCCAGGCCGTGCGCAGCGCGCCGGCCAGCACGTCTTCATTCGCCGCGGTCAGACGAATGTGGGTCGCGCCCATCCTTCCCCACCCGCCGGCAATCGGCACAAAAACCTCCGGCAATTCTTCGACAAATGCGGCCTGTTGCTCCGGCGTGAGCATGAGGTTGCCGTAACCCTGGCGTTGAGAGGCGAGGGTGGCAAAAATTCTGCCGCCCACGCGGAAATCTGGCGCGCCCATGTGCGAACGCTCCTCCGCCCCTTTCAAACTCAGGGCAATCCGCCGAAAGTCTTCCGCATTCATCGGTCCCTCCCCGTTCAGGCGGACACTTCCCTGAGCCGCCGCTCCAAAAACCGCCGCTCGCTGTCATTCGTGACCAGCGCCAGCGCCCGCCCGTAGCTCTTCGCCGCTTCCCCCGCCGCCCCCAACCGCCGGAGCATATCAGCCCGCGCGGCATGCATCAGGTGATAGCTGCCAAGATCATCGGTGGCAGCCAGGGCATCGATCAGCGCCAGAGCCGCGCCTGGGCCATCCACCATCGCCACCGCTACCGCGCGATTCAGTGACACGACAGGCGATGGCTGCAACTGTTCCAGTTGGGTGTAAAGGCGGAGGATCTGCGCCCAGTCGGTGTCCTCGGACCGCGCCGCCAGACAATGCTGCGCGGCAATCGCTGCCTGGAGCGCAAACGGACCCGCCATGCTGCGCATGGCCTCCGCGACCAGCGGCAAAGCCTCGGCGATCTGCCGCTGGTTCCAGCGCGTGCGGTCCTGCTCCTCGAGAGTCACCAGGTCACCGGCTGCATCGACGCGCGCGTCGCGCCGGGAATCGTGAAGCAGCATCAGAGCCACCAGGCCCACCGCTTCACCAGGAGCTTGCGGCCCCATCAACGTGATGACCATCCGCCCCAGGCGGATAGCCTCTGCGCACAGATCGGTCCTCAGCAGCGAACCGCTGCGCGTGGCGGTGTAGCCTTCGTTGAAAACCAAGTAAATGGCGGTCAGGACCGCTTCCAGCCGGCCGGCCATCTCGCTCGTTTCGGGAACCGAGTACGGAATTCGCGCGGTGCGGATTTTGCGCTTGGCGCGCACCAGTCGCTGTGCCATAGTAGCCGGGGGCACGAGGAAGGCGCGCGCGATCTCTTCGGTCCCCAGGCCGCAAAGAGTGCGCAGTGTTAACGCCACTTGCGCCTCGAGGGCCAGCGCAGGATGACAGCAGGTGAAGATCAGGCGAAGCCGGTCATCGGGAATCTCGCTCGGATCAAAATCCGGTTGTTTGGCGACGGACTCCCCGCCAGACGTGATGTATGGTACAACCTTCTCTTCGAAATTGACCTTTCGCCGAATGCGGTCTATCGCCTTATTCCGGGCCGTCTGGATGATCCACGCCCGCGGCGATTCCGGAACGCCGGAGGCGCGCCACTGGTCCACGGCGGCGGTAAATGCTTCCTGCGCAGCCTCTTCGGCCAGATCAAAGTCGCCGACCATGCGGATCAAAGTGGCCACGATGCGGCCCCACTCGGAGCGGTACACTGCTTCGATGGCGGCAGTCACGTCGAACGGCATACCCGATTGTAGAAATTTTTGTTTTGAGGTGTCGATTTGAGCCGACACCGTTCGATTTACGGATAGAGGACCAGAAATGAAATACATGCTGCTGATTTATTCGGACGAGAACGCCTGGACCGAAGCCGAGCGAGAGCACTGCTACGCGGAGTCGACCGAGCTGTGCGATGAACTGGCGTCGCGGGGCCAGTATCTGGGCGCCTCACCGTTGCAGCCTGTGGCGACCGCCACGAGCGTCCGCATCCGCGAGGGCAAGCGTTTCGTGAGCGACGGCCCCTTCGCCGAGACCCGCGAGCAACTCGGGGGATTCTACATGATCCATGCCCAGGATCTCGATGAGGCCATCGGCATTGCCGCCAGGATTCCGGCAGTGCGTAAGGGGACCGTCGAAATCAGGCCGGTGGTAGAGCTCCCGGCGCTGCCCAAGCAGTTGACTGCCGCGCTATGAGCAAAGAGAGCAAGTGTTCGAATTGGAAGCTGCCTTGCTAGCGAGGCGGTGGATCGCGCGCGAGTTGGAGAAAGAACTCGCGAGAAGAAGGGGTGACAGATGAGCCAAGTTCGAGTGCTGGTGGGCACGCGCAAGGGCGCGTTCATTCTGACGTCGGACGGAAAACGGGAAAAGTGGGACATCAGCGGCCCGCACTTCGCGGGCTGGGAGATGTATCACATCAAGGGTTCGCCCGCGGACCCGAATCGCCTGTACGCGTCGCAATCGACCGGCTGGCACGGGCAGATCATCCAGCGATCCAACGACGGTGGCCGGACCTGGGAGCCGATGGGAAACAAGTTCGTGTACGAGGGCGTGCCTGGCACGCACCAGTGGTATGACGGCACGCCCCATCCCTGGGAGTTCAAGCGCGTCTGGCACCTGGAACCTTCGCTTACCGATCCCGACACAGTGTACGCCGGCGTGGAAGACGCGGCCCTGTTCATTTCGAAAGACGGCGGGCGTAACTGGGACGAACTGGCCGGGCTGCGCGGGCACGGCTCAGGTCCGCGCTGGCAGCCGGGGGCCGGCGGGATGTGCCTGCACACGATTATTCTCGATCCCGGCAACCCCAACCGCATTTTCGTTGCGATTTCCGCGGCCGGAGCCTTTCGCACAGACGATGCCGGCAAGACCTGGCAGCCCATCAATCGCGGACTCCACTCGAAATACCTTCCCGAGCCGACGGCCGAGGTCGGCCACTGCGTTCACCATATCGCCATGCACCCGTCACGTCCCGGCGTGCTGTACATGCAAAAACACTGGGACGTCATGCGTACCGGCGATGCCGGCGAATCCTGGCACGAAGTGAGCGGAAACCTGCCGACCGACTTCGGCTTCGCGATTGACGTTCATGCCCACGAGCCCGAAACCATCTACGTGGTGCCCATCAAGAGCGACTCCGAACACTTTCCGCTCGATGGCAAGCTGCGCGTGTACCGCAGCCGGACGGGCGGGAACGAATGGGAGGAACTCCGCAGAGGTTTGCCGGAACGCCATTGCTACGTGAACGTGCTGCGCGACGCCATGGCCACCGACTCGCTCGACAAATGCGGTGTTTATTTCGGCACCACCGGCGGACAGGTGTACGCATCAGCCGACGCCGGCGATTCTTGGGCGCCGATCGTTCACGACCTTCCCACCGTGCTCTCCGTCGAGACCCAGACTTTGCCGTGATCCGCGTCGAGTTGCCGGCGCATCTGCGGACTCTGGCGCGTGTGGATGGCGAAGTACGGCTTGATGTCGCGGGCCTGGTAACACAGCGCTCACTGCTAGACGCGCTCGAGTCCCGCTACCCGATGCTGCGCGGGACGATTCGCGATCAATCCACCGGACAGCGCCGGCCGTACGTCCGCTTCTTCGCTTGTGAGCAGGATCTGTCGCATGATCCGCCGGACGCTCCCCTGCCCGAGGCCGTTGCCACCGGGTCTGACCCGTTTCTGATCGTAGGGGCGATCGCCGGCGGGTAGAGGCCGGGCAGGCCCATCCCTTTCAGAACCGATAATAGAGCCCGAGTTGGATGGCCCGCGAATTGTTCCAGGTCTCGAGGGCCGCCTTGGGCGCGGATTGGGGGCCGTTCGCAAGTTCGAGAAGAGCGAGCGGGCTCTCACGGCCTCGCCTTTTTTGCGGCTACTGCGGCTTCGGCGGACACGAGTTGACGAGTGGGATCGATGCACGTGAACAGGAAGGCTCCCAACAACACCGATGCTGCGACCAACCACAACGGCTCCCGATAGCCGCCCCATGCGCTCACCAGATAACCGAATAGGACCGAGCAGACGAAACCTCCCAACTGGCCTGCGGTGTTCATTGTCCCGGTCACAACACCGGCGTACTCGTGTCCCACGTCGAGGCACACCGCCCAGGCGGCGGGCAGCATCAGGTCCGCAACGCCGAATCCGAGGGACGACAACACCACAATGGCGGTCTTATCGTGGGTCATCGTCATGGCGCCGAGTAGGAGGGCCGACATCGCCAGGCTCGCCGAACCGACCAGCCGGCGTCCAATCTTCAATCCGAAGCGGGCGGCGAGCCGGTCGCTCAAGAATCCTCCAGCGACGTTTCCAAGAGCCCCACATAAAAACGGAAGTGCGGAATAAGCGCCCATCTCGGCTTCGGTGAAACCCTCGGCTCGGACCAGATAGGTCGGGAACCAGCCGAAATAAAACCAGGAACCCCAGGCCTGGAAAAAATACATCGCGAAGATGAGCCACAGCTGGCGCTGCCGGAGCAAATCCGCCCAGGGCACGCCGGAATGCAGGTTCACGCGTTCGTCGACGCCGGGAGCGGGACGGTCCCGGTAGACCGCCCTCCAGAAAACCACCCAGACGATTCCGCTGGCGCCGAGGGCGACGAACGTCAATCGCCATCCTACGGCCGCCTGCATGGGCACCACGATCAGCGGCGAGAGCGCGCCACCTAGACGGCTCGCCGCCCAAATGAAGCCCTGAGTCCGGGCACGCTCGCGCACAGGAAACCAGCGGACGATGGCGCCGGAGATGTTCGGGTAGGCTCCGGCTTCCCCCGCGCCGAAGAGAAAACGGGTGACGACTAGCGCCGGAAAACCGACGGCTGCGCCGGTCAGGCAAGTGAAAGCGGACCACCATAGAACAATCCGCGTCAGCACGCTGCGCTGTCCAATGCGGTCGCCCAATGCTCCGGTGGGAATCTCGAAAATCCCGTAAGCCAGTACAAAAGCGCCGATTACCCATCCCCAGCGCTCGGGTGCGATATGCAGTTCCTGCTGGATGCGCGGGCCGGCGACAGCGATGCTGATGCGGTCGAGAAAGGTAATGATGGCGAGCGCGATCAGCAGGGGGAGGATGCGACGGCGGTGGTCAAGCTCTGTCACGACTGACTCGGATTTACTCGCCACCTGTCCCGACAGTCTACAATGATTTCCTGCCTGCCGATGTTCTCGACCGCCCCTTTCGAGGCCACGAAGCTCCTGAGGGCTCAGTTCAGAACGGAAGTAGAAACAGTATAATAAGGACCACTGGTCATGAGGCCATGAGGCCTTCTTTGCAAGATCGGCTTCACGGAGTGCTGTCCCTGACGATGGTGCTCTTTGGAGGTGCGGCTGTCCTGGCTGCGCCGCCGGCAGAGAACTCCTACGTGGCGAGTCTGCGCCGTCTTACCGAGCAGGAATACCGCAACTCTATAGCCGATATCTTCGGCAAGGAGATCGAGGTTCGCGGCTCGTTTGAACCGACCAAGCGGACGGGTGGTCTGGAGGCGGCCTCCACTGCCTTGCTTTCCGTGACGCCGGTGGGGCTCGAAGCCTTCAATAAGATTGCGGATGACATCGCCGCTCAAGTCACCGCCGAAAAATTCCGTGCCAAGCTGCCGTGC
>JASHOO010000262.1 GCA_030041035.1 Bryobacteraceae bacterium
TGTATGAGCACGGCGCGATTCCCAAGAGCGCTCAGGAAATCGCACAAAACGCCGAGGACGACAATCTCGTCATTCTCGAGACCGCCAAGGAACAGCTCGGGCTGCTGGGGCTCGATCCGACTCATCCCTCGGGCATCGTGAATGTCTACGCGCCGGTCGCCGGGACCATCACCGATCAGGAAATCACGAACCAGTCAGGTGTCCAGGCCCTTACGCCGCCCAATCCATTCACCATCTCGGACATGTCGCGCGTGTGGATCATGTGCGATGTCTGGGAAAACAATATGTCGCAGGTTCACCTGGGCGAGTACGCCGACATCCACCTGGTGGCCTATCCGAACCGCGTTTTGAAGGCGCGCATCAGCAACATCCTGCCGATCATTGACCCCAACATTCGCACCGAGAAGGTCCGCCTGGAAGTGGAAAACCCCGGCCTGATGCGGCTCGGGATGTTCGTAACCGCGACGTTCCATGGCCAGTCCAAAGAGCGGTACGCTACCGTTCCGGCTACCGCGATTTTGCATCTGCACGACCGCGAGTGGGTGTACGTGCCCTTAGGCAACGGCAGATTCCGCCGGCGGGAAGTGGACTCCGGCAACATGCTGCCGGGCAACTTGCAGGCGGTGACATCGGGCCTGAAGCCCGGCGATAAGGTCGTGACAAGCGCGCTCGTTCTTCAGAACACGGTGGAGCAATAGATGATCCGCCGCGTCGTTGACTTTGCTCTGGACAAACGGCTGCTGGTTGTGGCTTTTGCCGTTCTGCTGATCACCGGCGGTATCGTCGCCTTCAAGGCTTTGCCCATCGAGGCCTATCCCGATGTCGCCGACAACTACGTCGAGATCATTACGCAATGGCCCGGCATCTCGGCCGAGCAGATCGAGCAGCAGATCACGATTCCCATCGAAATCGTGATGAACGGCATCCCGCACGTCACCCATTTGCGCTCCTTCTCGTTGTTCGGTCTGTCCGATCTCAAGCTCATCTTTGACGACGAAGAGGAGAACTTCCGCGACCGCGAGCGGGCTTTGGAGCGCATTTCGCAGGTCAATCTTCCACCGGCCGCGGTGGCCGCCGGCGTTGTACCGCAGATGGGCACGGACTGGAGTCCTGCCGGCCAGATCTACTTCTTCACCCTGCACAGCAGCAATCCCGCCTACGACGTCATGGAGCTGAAGTCGATCGAAGACTGGGTGGTGGAGAAGAATTTCAAGGCCGTCCCCAATATCGTCGATGTCGCCAGCTTTGGCGGCCCCACGCGGGAGTATCAGGTTCGCGTCGACCCGAACAGGCTGATCGACTACGGGCTCAGCATCGGCCAGGTCGAGCAGCAACTCGCCAACAATAACGCCAACGGCGGCGGAAGCTTCATCGAAGCCGGGTTGCAGCAGATCAACATCCGCGAAGTCGGCCTGGTCAGAAATGTTCACGATATCCAAGGTACGGTGCTGCTGACCAAGAACGGAACACCGATCCACGTAAAGGATATTGCAGTGGTCGCGCAAGGCCCGAAAATCCGGCTGGGCCAATTTGCCCGCGCGACCCGCCTCGCCAACGGAACGCTTATCGACAACGATGACGTGGTCTCGGGCATCGTTCTCTTGCGCAAGGGCGCGGAAGCCGACGGGGCTCTCAAAGGCATCCACGAGAAGGTGGCCGAATTGAACGACCACATTCTGCCCGCGGGCGTGAGAATCGATCCGCTGATTGACCGCAGCGATCTGGTGCGCTTCACCACTCACACGGTGCTGCACAACCTGATCGAGGGCTTTATCCTCGTCACTGTCATTCTGTTCATTTTTCTGGGAAACGTGCGAGCCGCGGTCATCGTGGCCCTGACCATCCCTTTTTCGCTGCTGTTCGCCGCCAGTTGCCTGCAACTCCGCCACATTCCCGCCAACCTGCTCTCGCTGGGCGCCCTGGATTTCGGCATGGTGGTCGACGGCGCAGTCGTGATGGTTGAGAATATCGTCCGCCACATCGGCCATCAGGAACAGGTGACCAAGCCTGTGCGGGATAGAATCCGCGACGCCGCACACGAAGTACAGCGGCCCGTGTTCTATGCCATCACCATTATCATTACAGCGTATCTGCCAATTTTCACGCTCCAACGCGTCGAGGGCCGGCTCTTTCGCCCCATGGCCTGGACCGTGGCGTTTGCGTTGCTTGGAGCGGTCATCTTCTCCATGACGGTCGCCCCGGTGCTGGCAAGTTACGCATTCCGGAGAGAGACGCATGAGTGGGAGAATCCGGTGCTGGTCTGGATCACCAAGGGATACCACCACTCAGTCACTTGGACCGTGCACCATCGCTGGTCAATGATCGCGCTCTCGGTAGTGGCGGTGCTTACCAGCCTCTGGCTGTTGCAGGGCGAAAGGATTGGATCGGAATTCCTGCCGCACCTGGATGAAGGCGCGCTGTGGGTACGCGGCACTCTGGCGCCGAGCACGGGGCCCACCGAAGGTATTCGCGTGATGAACCAGGCGCGCGTCATTTTGTGTTCATTCCCCGAAGTGACTCAATGCTCCAGTCAAACCGGCCGCCCGGATGATGGAACCGACACCACCGGCTTCTTTAACACGGAGTACTTCGTCGATCTGAAACCCAGTGAAGAATGGCGCCCGGCGTTTCACGAGAATAAAGACCTGCTCATCGCCGCCATGAACCGCGAGTTATCGAAGCTGCCTGGAGTGATCTGGGGCTTCTCTCAGCCCATCGCCGACAACATGGAGGAAGCCGTCAGCGGAGTCAAAGGTCAACTGGCAACGAAGATCTACGGCCAGGATCTGCACTTTCTCGAGGACAAGGCGCAGGAGATCGTCAATGTCATGCGGACAGTCCGTGGCATTACCGACCTCGGCGTCTTTCATGTGACCGGCCAGCCCAACGACAACTTCGTGGTGGATCGCGCGCAAGCTGCGCGTTATCAGATCAACGTTGCCGACGTTCAGGATGCCATCAATACGGCGGTGGGAGGAAACGCCCTCACACAGGTCTTGCAGGGCGAAGCCCGCTATGACCTGGTAATGCGCTATCTGCCGCAGTATCGCAGTACCCGCGAAGCCATCGAAAACATTCGCCTGCTCGCGCCGACAGGCGAGCGTGTTTCACTAGCCCAGCTTTGCACAGTCGAAGAGCGAGACGAAGGTTCGGAGATCTATCGCGAGTCAAACGAGCGCTATGTCCCGATTAAGTACAGCATTCGCGGCCGCGACCTGGGCGGCGCCGTCGAAGAGGCCATTGCGAAAGTCAGTAAGCAGGTTCAGCTTCCGCGCGGATATCACATCAATTGGGAAGGCGAATATGAGAGTGAGAAGCGCGCTGAGGCAAGACTACTGATTATCGTGCCTCTCACGGTCTTTCTCATTTTCATGATTATCTACGGCGCTTTTGGCTCCGCTAAGTGGGCGGTGCTGAACTTAGTCAACGTTGGAGTGGCGCGCGTCGGCGGTCTGATGTCGCTCTATCTGACCGGGACGCACTTCAGCGTCTCCTCGGGCGTTGGTTTCATGGCTTTGTTCGGTGTCTCCATCCAGACAGGCGTCATCATGGTGGAGTACATCAATCAGTTGCGCTCCAGGGGCATGCCCATTGCTGAGGCCGCCATCGAGGGTGCCACCCGCCGACTCCGCCCGATCATGATGACCATGCTCGTGGCCACACTCGGTTTGCTGCCGGCCGCCATGTCCCACGCGATCGGCTCGGATTCCCAGCGCCCATTTGCCATCGTGGTCGTAGGAGGCCTGGTTGCTGACCTCGCCCTGAGCACTTACCTGCTGCCGACTTTTTACGTTTGGTGGGCGCGCGAGACCGATCGGCTGCCGCCCGTGGATGAAGCCCGAAGCGTCTACGAAACAGGCGGAAATGGCCAAGAATAGACCCGGCGCAGCCGGCCTCTATCGCTCCCTGAACCGGCAGGTGCGATTCTGTTTCATAATGAGCGAGGCAATGCCTGGAAAAAGCCGGCAAGGCGCATGACACACAAACTCTTGATCGTCGGGCTCGGCGCGACCTGTCTGCTGCTTGCCGAGGAGCCGCCACGGCAGAAGGTGCAAATCAGCAAGACCGAGCGCATCCCTTTTCAGGCCGGCGGTGTTTTGCGAATGAAAAACTCGATCGGCGAGCTCACCGTTGAGGGCTGGGACCGCACCGACGTCGAATTGACTACGGTCAAGTCCACCAAAGTGGATTATCCTTCGCAAGAACACGAGAAGGCCGTTCAGGAGCTGGATCGAATCCACATCACGGCCCAGCGCAACGGTGAGGAGTTGGTCATTACCTCCGACTTTCCCGGCGGCCGCATCCTTCCGCGCTTCCTGGGCGGTCCTAACGGGTTCGATCTGGATTATCGCATCAAGGTTCCAGCCAACACCCGGTTGGTCGCCGATCATGATGTCGGCGAAGTCCATGTCGACAACCTGACGAACGACATTCAGATCGCCCTCCACGAGGGGGAAATCACCCTGCATCTCCCTCAGGAAGGCCAGTACACTACCAACGCGAAGAGCAAGTTCGGCAGCGTCTTCTCTGATTATCCCGGACTGGAGAAGCGCCGTTTCTGGCTCGTGGGCCACCGTATCGAACATCAGCAACCTCAAACGGCCCATAGGCTGAACCTCAGGGTGGGTTACGGGGACATCATCATTCTCAAAACACGGATACCCAAAATGCCGGTGCCGGTGCCGGCGGCCGGCTCCGTCAAGCAGAGCGGCGCATGACTAGAGAGACAGTTCGGACCCGCATCGAGGAGATCGGGATTGTTCCCGCCATTCGCCTGTCTTCCAGTGACGACGCTTTATTTGCCGTGGAAGCGATCGCAGAGAGCGGCATTCCCATCGCCGAAGTCACCATGACCGTTCCTGGAGCCGTTGACGTGATTCGCACCCTCGCCAGCAAGCACTCCCAACTGATCGTGGGCGCGGGCACTGTCATGGACCTCGAAACCCTGCAGCAATGCCTGGACGCCGGCGCCAGGTTTGTGACCAGCACCGGGCTCGACGTTCACATCGCCGAGTTTGCATTGAAGCACGATGTCGTGACCTTTCCCGGTGCGCTCACGCCCAGTGAAGTCATGGCCGCACGCCGGGTGGGCTCGGACTTCGTCAAGGTCTTTCCCTGCTCCTTGTTGGGCGGCCCTACCTATATCAAGGCGCTTAAGTCGCCGTTCCCCCATGCACGTTTGATCGCCGCCGGCGGCGTGAATCAGCAGAACATCGGTGACTTCCTGCTCGCCGGCGCGGTCGCCGTCGGCGTTGGCCGCGAACTGATCTCGCCCGAGGCTGTCCGTCGCCGCCAGTTGGATTGGATTCGTGAACTCTCGCACCGGTTCTTGCAAATCGTCAAGGAGACGCGAAGTAGACAGGGAATGTAAGCACGCATCGTGCGGCCGCGCCGCAGCGGGTGTTATCCAAAGTTAATTCCTGCGGCGCGGGCTGAAGGTTTCAACCTCGATTCTGATCGCAGCAAAACCATCATCCCCCTCAACGGTTTCAGTATCTTCGATTTTTACAAAGGAGAATGCAAGAAATAGACCGCTCCAATCGTCTTGCGCATAGGCCGGGGTCGCAACCCCGCCCGCGTTCATGCGATGACTGCCGAAATGCCGAGCCAGACTCCAACATCACGAAAAAACCGCCGTCGTGGCGGCTCCACCATTGAGTTCGCACTGCTGTCGCCTTGGGTTCTCTTTTTGTTTGTCGGCGCCCTCGATTTCGGCTTCTACAATTACGCCCTGATTTCCGTCCAGAGTGCCACCCGCGTGGCGGTCTTGCATACCTCAACCGACGCCAGCACCGCCGCCGACTCCACCGGCGCCTGTACCTACGTCCTGGGCGAATTAAAGAGCCTCCCCAATGTGGGCAGTTCCATGTCCACATGTTCCAGCCCCGTCACCGTCACTGCCTCTGCCGTCACCGGTCCGGACGGGGCCGGTGCATCGCAGGTCACTGTCACTTACACTACCTTGCTCATGATTCCCATTCCAGGGTTCCTGAACAGGCAGTTCACCTTCACCGCTACCAAAACCATGAGGTTACGGAGTTAGCCGTATGCGTAGCTGCCGAGGCCGGCGCGGAAGCTCCATGGTTGAGTTCACTTTCGCGGGCATCGCATCAATCTTCCTCCTCATCTCTACCGTCGAAATCAGCCGCGGTATGTGGAACTACCACACCGTGGCCTACGCCGTACGGGAAGGCGCACTTTACGCCTCAGTTCATGGAGTCGGCTGCACCAACCCGGGAAACAGTTGTAGCATCACGGTGGGAAACATCGCCAACCAGATCGCTGGCGCCGGCATCGGCTTGGACGCCACTGAGCTCAATGTCACTTTCACCACCAACAGCGGCGCGACCACCAATTGCAATCCCCTGACCAGCTGCTTTTCCAACAGCACCGTCTGGCCTCCGGCCACCAATAACGACAATGCCGAGGGCGGGTCCGTTACGATTTCCGCGAATTACAACTTCCAGTCGGCGCTCGCCGTGTTCTGGCCGGGTGCCAGCTCGAACCCAAGTTTTGGCTCCATTTCGTTCCCGGCGTCGTCCACGCAAATCATCATGTATTGAAGGCTGAAACCATGCGTCGTCCTATACATACGAAACGAAGCGGACAAGCCATTGTGATGTTCACCCTGGCCATCCCGGTGATGTTTATGCTGGTCGGTTTCGCGGTAGACACCGGCTGGGCGTATTACCGGCAGGAGGCCGCCCACACCGCAGCCGAATCCGCGGCCCTCGCCGCAGTAGTCGCGGCCGGCGGCGCCTACACCTGCGGCTCCGGCAGTCCCACGGTAGTCTGCCAGTCTGCCACCGCCTGCCCCAGCACGATTTCCGCCTCCAGCAGCAACTTCTATATCGCCTGCCAGTATGCCCAAACCAACGGCTTCGCGGTTTCCAGCGGCGGAAATCAAAATGTGTTGGTCGCCGCCAACGCCACTTCCCCGCCTCCCGCTGTCAGCGGAGTGGCGACTTCGTATTGGGTCACCGTAACGGTGGCGGAAGTCGTGCCGCAAACCTTTTCCGCTATTTTGGGCAAGCCCACCACCACCGTCAGCGCGCAGTCCACGGCCGCCGCATTTCCCAGCGGAAGTGGTGGTGGGTGCATCTATGTACTGTCGCCCAGCGGCAGCGGCGTCACCATGAGCGGCACAGCGAGCATTAGCTCGGGTTGCGGCATCTACGTCGACTCGAGCAGCAGCGCCGCCGTCCTGCTGAGCGGCTCTCCCAGCATCACGGCTTCCGGCGGAGCTTCGATCGACATCGTAGGCAACGTGACAAAGAGCGGCTCGCCCACTATCTCGCCGGCTCCCACCATCGGCGCACCCGTAGCGCCCGATCCTCTCGCCAGCATGAACCCGCCCTCCAATTGGGAAGATTATCCCAGTTGTATCGTGACCGGCCCTCTGGTCGGCTCCGGATCGTCCAGCACGACCATCAGTCCCCCCAGCACCGACGGCAACTGCCTGGTCAGTAGCTCGATTGTCATGAGCGGTTCAGCCTCCGTCAGTTTCGCTTCCGGTTTCTACGTTCTCGAAGGCGGCGTCACCGACAGCGGCTCAGGCAGCTTCACTGGAACCGGAGTGACCTTCTACCTGCCCACTGACGGCATTAGCATGAGCGGTACCGGCGACATCAACATCAGCGCCCCGACCTCCGGTACCTGGCAGGGAATCGCCATTTATCAGGATCGCAGCAACAGCTCCTCCGATACCCTCTCCGGAGGCGTGAATCAAAATATCAACGGCGTAATTTATTTGCCCAAAGGCTCGCTGACGTTCTCCGGCGGTAGCGGAACCAGTGGAACCACCACCACTCTGGTGGTCAACACCGTCACTTTTTCCGGCAATACCTACATCAAGAACGCCGCCGCCAGCCCATATGGCCCCCCTGGCTCATCGGCGATCGCGCTCATCGAGTAGCCGTCAGGAAGGCGACACAACGGCTGTGGAGTCAAGGGCTGGGGGCACCATGTGCTCCTTTGCCGCGAGCGGCCTTTGCGCCATCGGCTCATTGCGATACTCGCTCGGCGAACACCCGGCGATCTTGCGGAAAACCCGCGCGAAGTAAGCCGAATCCGAGAAGCCGCACCGCTCCGCTGTTTCCGCTATCGTAGCCAGCGGCTCCAGCAGCATCCGCTTGGCCGCTTCCACGCGTTGCATCATCAGGTAACGCTCGAACGTCTGTCCGGTGGTCCGCTTGAAGACGCGGCTCAGATGCCCCACCGAGATCCCCAGCGCGTCAGCGACCTTGCTCACCGAAATCTCCTGCGCCGCCCACTTATCCTGAAGGTGCCGATCGATAATCCGGCAGGCGCGCTCCACCAGTTTCTGCGGCCGCCCCGCATATAGCCGCCGCACCGAATCCAGCAGCGACTCCGCGGACGACACAAAAGCCTCTTGCAGCTCGAACGTTCCGGTGGCGCGGCTCAGGGCGATCCTCCCTTCCCCCTGGCGCCGCGAAAGCTCATCCACTCCCGCCCCCGCCTGTTGCGCCGCGTAACCCATCGAATCCAGAGCGTACTCGAAAAAATGCCGCTGCGCCGCCAGGTTCTCCACGCGCTCCCCGATCTCGCGATTCACCTGCAGCGGCAACCCGGTAACCAGCATCCGGGCATCGTGCAGCCGCCGTTCTCCAATACTGCGGCAGATTTTGCCCACCGCCAGCCCCAGCTCCTCATTGGGCCTGAGAGCCGCGCGATAAAGCGCCACCGCGTCCCCGGACTCCGCCAGCGCGATGCAAGCCTCGTGATAGGAATCCGTTAAATAATGCCAGTTGCTCTTCGCTCCGCCGATCCCCACCCGCGCCCGCAGATCGCACTTTTCCGAAATGGCGTGCAGCAGTTTCTGGACGAACGTCTGCGCGGTCAGCGATGGCGCATCCCGCTCCTCACGGTCCCGAAGAAAAATGCACACGCCCCGATTTCTCACGTGCGCCCAGCACACATTCCCCGCGCTCTCGCACGCCTCATCGATCGCTTGCAGCGCGCGTGTGAGCGCCAGGTCAAATGAGCTAGCCGGATTGTGGTAGTCCTCCTCGGCCTCGAACTTCACCACCACCACCCGATTTGGATACCGCGTCAACCCGATCCGGCTCATCAGTTCCCGCAACATCGGCTGATTCGCCACATGGCCTTCCAACACCAGGTGGGCAAACTCCTTGCGCTCCAGATGCAGATCCCGGTCCTTCCTCTGCTGCTCGCGGACCATTTCCGAAAGCCGCTTCCAGATCGTCGCCAGGTACCCGGCGAAAATCTCCAGCACCTCCATCGTCCGGCGCACATCCGCGTCCGAAACCACCGGAACCCGCATGTAGGCTTTCTCGAGATCGTCCCAATTGATGTACGCGAGCGCCGCGGCCTGCTTCCGAATCTGCACGAACCCGTCTTGGGTCGGAGCTTCCGGCAGAACCTGCCCGGTGAAAAGTGTCGCGATGTATTGCCCGTCGCAGATCACGGGAACCGCTATATCCACCAAGCCTGCGTGGCATCGGTATACCTCCGCCTTGCCGGTTTGTCTTACCCGCATCTCCGCAGCTTTGTCCGAAACTCCGCACGATTCCGCTTCGTGCCGCCCGTGATCGTTCACGATGTTACAAAAAACCGGCTCCGGCAAATTATCGCACCCCAGCAGCCCTCGGCACGGCCCCGCCAGCGCCTGTTTCGTCGAGAGATGCTGCTGCCGCAAGCCGACTCGCCCGGCCGGACCGTCCTCCGCCCAAACCAGATCTATCCGTTTAATAGGACAAGACTTATTGACAAGCAGCAGGAAGAGCTGAAGAAACTTCAGGTCTTTTTCAAACTGTTCGACAAATAACGGATTCCCCAACGGCAGCCGAACATCCCCAATCATAGCGTGTACCTTAACGTATCATCGCGGGCCGTGCGGCACAAGGATTATATCAATCAAATTTAGACTTAATCAGCCGCAGCTTAACCGCCTGCGCTCCAGATGCAAGTCGTGATGGATAGCTCGGGAAGCTTCAGGCCCAGGAACTTGCCACGCCACTCAAGTGCTACGCTGGCCGTGTCTCGGTTGCTGTTTAAGATTTCTGCAACGATGTCACCGCTTTTTGCTCGAAACGCCACGCACCGGACCCCGCCCGCTGATCCGCTCGCCGCGATCCGCACCGCTCCGGGCCGCACAAACTTGCTGAAGTGCGCCAGGTAGTAATAAAGACCGGTGTAGGTAACCTGCTTCGTCCGGCGGTCTATGATGACTACCGGGTGCTGCTGGTTTCCATCGTCATCCCGGTGCACGGGCGACACGAGCCACGGACCGCCCTTTTCGTCGAGGATCATGTTCCAGTAAATCCACGCCGAGGTTCCCGATTCGAGATCGTTCATGATCTGGTTGCCCCAGAAGTCACCGTCCTCGTAATCTTTTCTGGGTAAAACGGCAGTGCGCGGAGTATCCGTGTTGTAGGAGTGATCCACCTCGGTCATCCACAGCTTGAGATCGGGATAACGGTGATGGAGCTCCTTAAGCTTGTCGAAGTCCTTGAACTCATAACCGTGATACGCCATGGCGCCGGCGTACTTGCGTGCCGCCGGATCGTCCAGAATCACCGGATAGTTTTTGAATGCACGCTCGCGCGTATTGAATTCGCTCGGCTGGATCCTGGTCCTGACGCCGGATTTTTCAAGCAGCGGTCCCACATGGCCCCGCAACAGATCGCGGATCTTGTCTGCCGGAATTTTGGTGTAAATTCCCGGCTCGTTGAACAGGCTCACGAAGTCGATGGAGATCCCGTGTTTCTCGTACTCTTCGAGATAGCGCAGATAGTAAAGCGCCAGTGCATCGAAATCCCGCGGATCGACATCTTGATGCTTCCCAACGTCGAACAGCATCCAGTCAGGCGGATAATCCATCGGCGCTTGCAGAACGAACCGTCCGTAGCGGCGCGCGCGCTTGATGTACGGAATCAAGCCGTCCGGCGCGAGATCCCGCTCAATCGAAAACAGCTTCATCCCCAGATCGCCGGGATGATCGTCGTAGGTGTAGTAAGGACCGGCGGATTGGAAATCGGTGGCGCCGATCACCGTCTTCGTGGCCGTGAATCCCGCACCTCGGTCCGGATCAAAAAGCGCCCGCAGCACTTCTTCCTGCTTCGCCGTATCCAGGCTGTCCAGGCAAATCATGCCGGCTTCCAGGAATGACGCTCCGAAACCGACGATCTCCTGATCGCGAACCGAAGCGTCAATGCGCAGCACCGTGCCACCCGGCGCCGAGTCCGTAAACCTGACCGCCGGTTTAGGCGCGATGCGATCCCCTGCCTGCGATGTCACGTAAAGCCGCGCTTCTTGTGCGGACGCCGCCAGGGCAACCAACCCGGCCAGTAGAGGCCAGGCATGCCTGGGCACGCCTAAGGCACGCCTCGCCCTGCGCTTACTTCTGTCAAAATGATTGGTATCAGTCTGAAGCACGACCAGGGGGTCGACTGCAGTCCCACGCCGCACGAATGAGTGCGCCAACTGCAATAGCGCCGTCAGCCGCTTCACTCAAGAAGCCAAAGCCGCTTCCACCCTGAACCATCCTAACATCATTCACATTTACGACATCGCCGAAGCCGACGGCATCCTCTGGTGAAGTTTACACAAACTGGCCGGTGTCCACCCAAGACTGCTTCACTACCGTCCACCAGTCGACTGCCAGGCCCTGCGTCACGTATTTGTAGGAGAGCCAGGCATATCCCTGCATCCCCCAACTCGTTCCCCACGAGTTGCGCACCAGTAGGGCTCCAACGTCCGCGCCAATGGGGAGCTGGTCGTCGTAGCCCACCGCAGCATTGGCGTGTCCTCCGTTGAGCTGGCTTGTGGGAGCCGGGAATGCCACCTTGCCGTCCGGCCCGGCGTTCATGTACTCGTTGTACGCCGGGAAACCGAACATGCTCGGAAAACCCGCCGCCAGGTGGGACTTGATGTTTCCGAGCACTCGATCGGGCGGCATACTCGGCGGGTCGAGCCGGAAATAGGTAGTGGCAGCGAAGTTGTGGGCAAAGGCATAACAGAAGGCGTTGGGCTCGGCATCCAGCCGCTTATTCGTCGCCGCCGGACTGCCGTCATACGGCCAATAGGTCTCAGGCGGCGCCCCGAAAACCGCCAGCGCTTCCATGGTGGTTCGCAGAAACGCGCCCGAGTCGCCCGTAGTTCCGGTTAGATCGCGCGTGGCCTTATAGATAAACAACCGCGAAACGTCGATGGTGCGACCCAGCGCCTTTTTCTCGAAGTATCCAACCAGTGCAGCCGCCGCATGGGCCGTGCATGCTCCTAATTCCTGTTGATCCCAGATCGGCGGAAATTCAGGTCGCAAATCAATCCGTGCCGGCCCAGCGGCAGCCGCGGTCAACCTGGTTTTTGCCAACATTGGCTGCACCGCCGAATGTACGGTGGTGTAATCGTGAACGCTGGGGACGTCGGGTATCCATCCCATCCCCTGGGATACACGTGTGCTCCTCATATTCTTCCTTGATTGTGATTTGGTTTTCGAGACCTACTTGAAACGCACGCGCAGCTTGCCTTCCGGCGTGGTGTAAACCAACTCCAGATCCTTTAACTTCTGCTTCTCCATGGGGAAATACAGCAACCCGGAAACCGGCGTTTCGGTTTCTTTTTCAGGCAACATCTTCAGCTTCAACACGTCGAGAATCGGATCCGGCTTTTGGTTGGCGCCGGATTTTGCCGTGGCGTGCACTTCTTTAATGCCTGCCGTGCCGATGGACATCGGCCCGATGCCTAAGGTGCTACCCCCACCGCTTCCCGTCTCGGTCACCACGATCGACCCTTTTCCGGCGATCTGGCTGGGAACAAAGGGTGTGGTCCTCTCGCCGTCTTTGTCGGTTCGCAACAGGAAGTCATCCAGACGCACGTTGATTTTCCGGCCCTCTTTGGGAGCAATTTGCACATCCATCAGGATGTAATGGCCGCCCAGGTCTGACCCCAGCACCTCGCGGACGGACTCGGGGTCGGCGATAGCGGTTGCGGTGAGCTCCACGTAGTCGTCTTCCCCCGAATGTGGAGCGGACTTCTCGGTCTTCGGCTTTTTCTCCCCGGCACAAAGGAGCATCGCTCCAATGATTCCAACAGCCGCCAAGAGCCACCGCATCCTGACTGCATTATATAGCGGCCTTCCCATCTGAGGCGAACGTCTGAGTTCGGTCAGGTATTTGAGAGGGGCGCCTAAGTAGTTCCAGCCATTCATGTTCTGAGTCTAACGGTCGAACTTTGGCATAGGTGTGACTTCGACCATGAAACGCTTCGTTTCCGGCCTATTCCTATTTTTGTTCAGTGCGGGGCGTGCGCTGCCTCAGACCAGCCCCGTGGTGTCGGCGACCACGGTGTACACCAATCCGGCGGGCGCCATTTTCTACGTGGATGGACAGTCGTATACCAGCGCGGCGACGTTTCTGTGGCCCCAGGGCAGCAAGCACACGCTGAATATTGTGCCGGTACAACAGGCGTCCACTTACAAGGCACAGTGGTCCTTCAGCGGGTGGACAGATTCAACCGGCATTCTTTCGACCTCCAGCCCGATCGTGGTCATTACGGCCGATCCTGGAATTACCTGGTTCGAAGCATCGTTGACGCTGCAATATGCGGTCTCGTTGAATTTTTACACCTGCCCGGCGGGTGCGACGGTGTGCAGCAGCCCGGGTACGGTCTTCGTGAACGCCATACCGTACACGGTGAACACGGATGTGTATCTCAACGCCGGTTCAGCAGTTACATTGCAGGCGGTACCGAACCCCGGATACGTCTTCACAGGATGGCTGCCGGGAATCGGCAACTCCAGCCAGGCGTTTCTGAACTCGTTCACACTCAATCAGCCGGTTCTGGTATTCCCGGAATTTCTGCCGGCGGGAGCCGTGACTCTGGCTTCCAATCCGCCGGGGTTGCAGGTGCTGGCGGATCAAACTCTGGTTTACACTCCGGTGACGCTTGACTGGGGCGTAGGGACCACGCACACCCTAGGTGCTCAGCCCTGGCAGAGCGACCTGCAAAGCCGGCTCTGGGTCTTCAGTTCGTGGAGCGATGGCGGCAGCATCACTCACGCCTACACCATGGCGTCGACCAGCGCCCTGACGCTGACGGCGACGTTCGTTCCGGGCGGGCGTGTGACGTTCTTCACCAGTCCGGCCGGTCTGAGCCTGGTGGCGGACGGGCTGCCGGAAACCGCGCCATACACCTCGGTGTGGGCAGCAGGCGCAGCGCACACGATTTCCGCGCCCTTGCAGCAGCTAGATCTATATGGCAACGTCTGGGCTTTCCAGTCCTGGTCGAACGGCGGCCCGGCGACGCAGACGGTCACCCTGACCCCGGTGCAAGTCGCGGCGGGTTTCCGTTTGACCGCCAACTACACACCGTCGAGCCAGACCATGGCACAGATTACGATTCAATCTTCACCCCCGGGAGTGGATGTGCTGGCCGACGGCGCGGATTGTTATACGCCGTGCACGCTCGAACGCACCATCGGCACGCAGTTGTTCGTGAGCGCTCCGGCCACCGTACTGACCGCCGCGAACACGCAGCTCACCTTCCTGACCTGGGCTGACGGAGGACCGGCCACGCGCACCATCACAGTGAGTTCGAGTAGCCAGACGTTCACCGCGAATTACCAGACCAACTATCTGTTATCGGCTACGGCAGAACCGGCCAGCGCCGCCACCTTCCAGTTCTCGCCGGCGTCTCCGACGGGTTACTACGCTTCGGGCACAACGGTCATTGCGTCGGTCAATGCCGCGGCGAACTACAGCTTCGAACAGTGGCAAGGAGACGCCAGCGGCACTTCGCCCAGCGTCACACTCGAGATGACCGAGCCGCACAGCATTTGCGCCGTACTCCAGCGCAGCGGCAACGATGGGATTGACTCCATTGTGAACGCGGCAGGGTCAGGTCCGGAAGACGCGGTGGCGCCTGGGTCGATCATCTCGATTCTAGGCCCGAATCTGGCGCCGGGAACGCAGACCGGCCCATCCAGCCCGCTGGCGCAAACGCTTGATGGCGTCACCGTGACCGTGGGCGACCAGTTGCTGCCGCTGGTGCTGGTGTCACCGGGTCAGATCAATGCGCAACTGCCGTCGGATCTCGCGAGCGGTGAGCAAACCCTTACCGTGCACAATCCCGGGCAACCCGATGCCACAGCCACCTTTACCGCGCAGCGCAACGCACCGGGGCTTTTTTCGCACGAGATCTCAGGCAAGCCGTACTGGGTTGCCATGCATGCAGATGGATCGGCCGTTACGCCGACCAGCCCCGCGCGCCGGGGAGAAATCGTGTCGGCTCTAGGCACCGGGTTTGGCCCCTATCATCCGCAGCCCCCCGACGGTTTTGCAGTACCCGCTTCGCCCGCATTTCCGCTGGCGGATCAGGCCGAACTCGAGTTTTCCGGCAAAACCGTCAAGCCGGAATTTACCGGCGCCGCACCGGGACGCGTCGGTGTCACCGAGGTCCGCTTCCAGATCATCAGCCCATTCCCGACCGCCTCGACGATTGAGATCAAAGTCCAGGTGAACGGACAGGTGAGCAACACGGTGTGGTTGCCGCTCGAATAGGGGTTAGGTGTCAGGTGTTAGGTGTTAGGGCAAGCGGGACATCGTGCTTCGGCTCGATCGCTAGACTCTGGCACCTCACACCTGCTCCTTCAGCTACCATCGTGAGGTATGGTGCTGCTCGATGGCAGTCGCCTCACGATAGAAAATGTCGTTGCGGTAGCGGCGGGGCGTGATGCGGCCCGCCTGGCTCCCGAAGCAATCGAAAAAATGAAGCGGTCGCGCGATGTGGTGGAGCGGCTGGCCGCGGGCGATGCGGCGGTCTATGGCGTGAACACGGGCGTGGGGCTGCTGGCGGATGTTCGTGTCCCTCCGGCGGAGCTCGAGCAACTGCAAAGAAACGTGGTGCGCTCGCACGCGGCTGGGACAGGCGAGCCGCTCGATCGTGAAGAAGTGCGGGCCATGATCCTGATCCGCGCCAATGTGCTGGCCAAAGGTTTTTCGGGCATCCGGCCGGTGGTGGCCGAGCGGTTGTGCCAAATGCTCGAACGGAACGTGACGCCGGTGGTACCGTCGCAGGGGAGTGTGGGTGCGTCGGGCGACCTGGCGCCGCTAGCTCATATGGCGCTGGTGCTGATAGGGGAAGGCGAGGCGGAATTTTCGGGCCGGCGGATGCCGGGCGCGGAAGCCTTGCGGCTGGCGGGGTTGGAGCCGCTTCGTCTGGCGTCGAAGGAAGGCATCTCGCTGGTGAACGGTACGCAGGCGATGCTGGCCATCGGCTGCCTGGAACTCGCGCGGGCAGAGACGCTGATGGAGACGGCCGAAGTGGTGTGCGCGCTGACGCTGGATGCGCTGCGCGGGACGCCGCGCGCGTTCGAGGCACGGCTGCACGAGATCCGGCCGCACGCCGGCCAGTTGGCCAGCGCGGCGCGCCTCGCTCGCCTGCTGGAGGGCAGCGAGATTCGCGCTTCGCACATCTCGTGCCGGCGCGTGCAGGACGCATATTCCCTGCGCTGCGCGCCGCAGGTGCACGGTGCCGTACGCGACACGCTAGGCGGGGCCCGGCAGGTGTTCGGGATCGAGCTGAATGCGGCCACCGACAATCCGCTTGTTCTGGGCGACGAGGTGGTTTCCGGAGGAAATTTTCACGGTGAACCGCTGGCGCTCCAACTGGATTACCTGGCGATCGGCCTCGCGGCGCTCGCGGGCATTTCGGAGCGGCGCATCGACCGGCTGGTGAATCCTGCGCTGAACGAAAATCTGCCGCCGTTTCTTGCCGGGCACGCCGGGCTGGAATCGGGCCTGATGATGGCGCAGGTGACCGCGGCGGCATTGGTAGCGGAAAACCGGGTACTGGCGACTCCGGCGTCTTGCGGCTCGATTACGACCAGTGGAAACAAGGAAGATTTCGTAAGCATGGGGATGACGGCGGCGCTGAAGTGGAAGCGCGTGGTGCGGAACACACGTGCAGTGGTGGCGATTGAAGCGCTGGCCGCGGCTCGCGCGCTCGAATTTCTCCGGCCGTTGAAGACCAGCCCGCTGCTGGAGGCGGCGCGGGAACGCATCCGTTCCGTATGCGGCCCGTTCGAGGGCGACCACCCTCCGGCACTCGACATTGCGGCGCTCGACAAACTCATCGAACAGGGCGCGCTGGCGCAAGTGGGGGCCGGATGAGGACCGGCGGCTAGCCCAGGGCTTGAATCCGGTCGTTGACGCTGGCTTTGAGGGCGGCTATATCCTTTGGGAAGCGCATCTTAGCAGCATCGGGCAGGTAGTTGATGATTTTTTCGGCAGGCCACATATCCCGAGCCGTGACCACGCCAAAGTCGAGAGCATCCGCCAGCTTGCAGGCCAAGGCGATGATGGCCAGCAGATCCGGCTTGTGCTGCGCCGAGAATGCGACGATGTTGTCGTGATGATGCCGGGCGATGGCGCCGAGCTGGGCGGGCAGCTTCCACTGTTCCGCCAGCCATGCACCGGCCTCGCAGTGATCGATGTCAAACAGTTCTTTCTCGCAGTGCAAGACGTCGAAGGAGTAGTCGACGGCGACATTGAGGACATTGGCATATTCCACCGGGTACGCGGCGAGCAGACCCATGCGGCCGATGTCATGCAGCAGTCCGGCGGTGTAGGCTTCATCGCCCTTCATGAAGCAGGCGTGGGCCAGTTCCTGCGAGAGGATTCCGCAGGCCATGCTGTGAGTCCAGCAGCGCCGGAGGATGGGCGCCTTCACCGCGGACTTGACATAGGCCCGCAGGCCCACGGTGACCGCGACGGCTTTCACGAAATCCAAGCCGAGATTGATGGTGGCCTGGTGCACGCTGCGGATCTCCGTGCGGAGTCCGTATAGCGCTGAGTTGGCGACGCGCAGCATTTCGCCGGCGAACACGGGATCGGCTTGCAGCCAGCGCACCACCTCGCGGACGTCGACGTCATCCTCATGCCCCAGCAACTCCAGGACCTTCATGGCAATTGCCGGAAATGGCGGCGGGGTGCTCAACGCCCAGGGCCGCTCGGTTTGCTTCACTTGATTCAGAGCACTCATGCGCTCCTGTCTCCCTACTGTGATTGGATCGGCGGAATGAGGGTAGGACTGTAGAGGGCAAAAGCAGGGAAAAACCGGAGGTCAGGAGGTATAGACGGAAACGCTGGTAACGGTCGTGTAGCCCATACGCTGGTAGAGGCGTAAGCCCTGGGGAGTGGATTGCAGGACGGTGCGTTCGATGCCATGCTGTTCGCGCGCGAGGTCGAGGGCCTGGCGCATGATGGCTTCGCCAAAGCCGCGGCCCTGATGGCCGGGGACGGTGGCCACATTATATACACCCACGGCTCCGGCGGCGATGACGGTGGCGGCCGTAGAGACAGGCTCACCGGCGGCGTATCCAACGTAACCGGTGAAACCGTTCTTCCAGACCCTGGGGTCTTCGAAAACCTCCTGAAACCAGGCGAGCGGAACATTGAAGCAGAGGGCGCCGATTTCGCAGAAAGCGCGCCATGTGGACTCATCCTCGATGGGGCGCAAGGCGAGGCGGGGGAGCTCGCGGACCGGGCTCTTCAAGCGCTCGGCCAGCATGCCGGGAAGCTCGGTGGCGATATAGAGGCCGCGCTTGCGGAAGGCGTCATGGGCGCGGCGGCGGGCGGCTTTATCCAGCCAGCCTTCGCACACCCAATAGGACCAGCTCAAGCCGCGAGAGGCGAAATGAACTTTGGCGGTGGCGATGCGGCTGTCGAGATCGCGCTCGCCCACGACGGGCGAGGAGAGAAATGCGGCGTTGAACATCTGAAAGGCGACCCCGGAGGAAGCGATGGTGACGCCGGCGGTCTCGCGCACTTCGCCGGGCGCTCGCGAGGACGCGAGCACGCGGAACGACTGGCGCAGATTTTCCTCGACGGTCTGGAAATCCACCGTGAATCAGTATCGCGCGCCCCGGGGTGGTGCCGCGGGGAGCGTGGTAGCACACCATGTTAACCCTGGGAAACTTGCGCTTCGGCGCGCACGTCCCTATGTTGGAAGGAGTGAGGTGGGATCTCTGTTACGCAAAATAGGTGGACTTGTTCCTCTGGCCGTGCTCGCGAGCGCTCCCATGTGGACGCAGAGTCCGGAGGCGAAAGTGGCGGAGGACACGCCCAGTTTCACCTTCCGCACGGATACGCGACTGGTGGATCTGCACGCGACGGTGGTGGATCAACAGGGCCATCTGGTGCTGGATCTGCCGGAGAACGCGTTCCGGGTTTACGAAGACGGCGTGCAGCAGGAGATCGCTTCGTTCCGGAGGGAAGATGTTCCGGTGTCGCTGGGGCTGGTGATCGACAACAGTGCCAGCATGCACGATAAGCGGGCCAAGGTGGCGTCGGCGGCGCTAGCTCTGGTGGCGGCTTCGAATCCCGGCGATGAAGTGTTCATCATGAACTTCAACGACGAGGCCTCGCTCGAACAGGATTATACGAACAACATCCAAACGCTCGAGAATGCGCTCAAGAAGATTGATTCGAAGGGCGAGACGGCGATGCGCGACGCGCTGCGCATGGGTGTGGAGCACCTGCGGCACGGCGCTGCCAAAGAGAAGAAGATTCTGTTGGTGGTTACCGACGGCGAGGACAACCGCAGCGTCGAAACACTCGATCATGTGATTCGGGCGGCGCAACAAAATGACGTGATCATTTATGGAATCGGACTGCTGAGCGATGACGAGCCGCGCGAGGCCGAGCAGGCGAAGCGCGCCCTCGACGCGCTTACCTTCGCCACGGGCGG
>JASHOO010000263.1 GCA_030041035.1 Bryobacteraceae bacterium
TCAGCGCGGATCGGTTTTGCAACATAGCCGTCCATCCCTGCTTCGCGGCAGCGGCGATCGTCTCCTTTCAGCGAGTGTGCGGTCAGCGCAATAATCGGCAGATAGTTACCAGTGTTGCGTTCCTTCTGCCGGATGGTGCGGCTGGCCTCGAGGCCATCCATGACGGGCATTTGCACATCCATGAAGACCACGTCGAAAGCTCCTCGTTCCAGAGCTTCCAGAGCCTCCACTCCATTGCCGGCAACAGTCACCCTATGTCCCAGCTTCTCCAGCAGGCGGGCGGCCACCAGCTGGTTGATGGTGTTATCCTCCACCAGGAGCACGCGCAGCCGCGCCGGTTCCGGGCAACCCTTGTCTGCTGCTGCCATTGCCGGGGCGGCTGGCACGCCGCCGGCATCCGTCACGCCCATGCGCGCCGTAAATGAGAATGCGCTGCCCTCGCCTGGCTGGCTCTCCACCCAGATCCGGCCCTGCATGAGCTCCACCAGGCGGGCACTGATGGTCAATCCCAGGCCGGTACCTCCGAACCGGCGCACCATCGAGCCATCTGCCTGCTCGAACGCCTCGAAAATGGATCTGTGCTTCTCCGGGGGAATCCCGATGCCCGTATCGCTTACGGTGAAACAGAGCACCGCAGCATCTGGTTCCCTCGATAACATCTCAACGGAAAGCGACAGCGAGCCCTGCTCGGTGAACTTCAGTGCGTTCCCCAGAAGATTCGTCAGGATCTGGCGCAGCCGCACCGGATCGCCCATGACCGCCCGCGGCACGTCCGGTGCAATATGCAGGTTCAAACTCAGCCCCTTCTGCTTCGCGCCGACGGCGAACATCTTCCGGATGTCTTCCAGGCTTTCGATCAACCCGAATTCGACGTGATCAAGATGCAGGCGCCCCGCCTCGATTTTGGAGAAATCCAGGATATCGTTGATCACCGTCAGCAGGCCGTCCGCGCACGTTTTGACGATGGACAGCATCTCGCGTTGCTCCCCGGTCAGCTCCGTATCCATCACCAGTTCCAGCATGCCCAGGATTCCGTTCATGGGCGTCCGGATCTCGTGGCTCATGTTGGCGAGGAACCCGCTCTTGGCCTGGTTGGCCGCTTCGGCGGCCTCTTTGGCGCGCCGCAGCTCCAGTTCGTTCCGTGTGCGCTCCGTGATGTCGCGATAACCACGCACACGGCCCACGGTCTTTCCGGCCACCCGAAGAGGTTCGGCGTGCAACTCGCAGATTCGCCCATTGTTGAATTCCAGAATGCCATCCATCGGCTGGTCCGGGTTCGAAAAGCTACGCTCGATCCAGCCTCGAACGCGCTGCGGGTCTTTCCAGTTTTGGCTCGCCACCGAAATTATGCGGTCGCGGTCTCCCGACCGGACCACTTCTTCCGCCAAGTGGTTGATTTCGAGAAACTTCCGGTTGTAAGTCAGGATTTTTCCATCTAAATCCACCACCAGAATCCCATCCGGGGTCGATTCGAGCGTGGTGCGGATGATCTCGGTCTGTTTCTCCACGCGGCGGCGTAATGCGCTAACCCACGTGAGCGACGCGGCGACCGCCAATGCGAACGCAGCCAGCACGGCCAATAACCTGGCCGGGGTCCACCACGACGGCGTCTGGAGGACCACGATATCCGCGGGTGAACGCAGCATCATGCGAAATCCCAGCGGCACGCGCCCCTCATCGGATTGCATCATGCAGATGCCTGTGAGTGCGAGCCGGCTGCCCTCACGTAGATTCTCAACCATGTCGCTGGCTTCAGGCGACCAGACCTCCGCCTCGAAGGTCTGCGCGCCGGCCTGAAGCGTCAGCATCGGCCGGCCGGCATGCTGCGAGCGGCCCACCAGCGTCGCCTCCAGGCGAACCAGCAGGGTGTCGTCATTCCCTCGCATGATTTCGTCGGGAGTTACATCCCTGGGCTTAAGCGGCGTTCCCGCGGCCACCCGCCGGAATACCGCATGCTGCAAAATATTGGTGTACTCCCCCGGCTCGACGAACCCGACCACATCCACCGTGTCGCCCACGGAAACCGGCGTCGTCTGCTCAGTACCCACGCTGATGTCTTCTGTGTTGTCCGCCACGACCAGGATTTTTCCCGGCGCCTGAAAAGTCACCGTGCCGCGAATCCTCACTCGGTGGCCGGCGGTGTGACCCAGGCTGAACTCGAGCAGCTCTGCGATCGGACGAATCGGCAGCTCATCCAGACTGTCCGCGCCCGGCTCCACAATCCGGACCTCCTCCATGCCCGGAACATACAGGCGCACTCCCAGCCACTGATTTTTTTCGTTGTAGAGGGCCCCGCAGTTGCCGCGAATGCGAACACGCGAGTCCACCAGGCGCTCGGCCACGTCCTTGCTCATCGACCAGACGCCCACCAGCACGCTTCCGCCGCTGAGCGACACCTCGACCGCCGGATGCCCCTCAACCACTCGTGCGGCGTGAACGATGCCTTCGAACTCCACCCATTGGCTGTCGAACTCGCTGGACGCCATCTGCTCAAACGTAGGCCGAAGTGGAGAAGGCAGCGGCGCCTGGCCGAGCACTGTAATGCGGAGGGCGTTCACCTGCGGCGCAAAATCCGGCGCTTCCGTCGTCCCCTCGAGTTCCACCAAATCGCCGGGATGGACGCGGCCGGCCAGCTCCGGTTCGTGCGTGGCAACCGACTCGCTGCCATCATGCAGAAAGAAACCGTCGTTGTCCCGGAAGGTCACGACCCCGCGCAGAACCACCGGATAATGCCGGTTGGCCTCACCACGCGTAAGGTGGCGAACCTGGTGCGCGCTGGTGAGTGGCCCGGCTTCCGAAGCAGGCTCCAGACCGGCAGCCAAGACACCGGTCAAAAGGAGACCGAACCATGCCCGCCAGAATCGATGGACCTCGTTCTTCAGGGCAGGATTCATTCGCCGGCTTCGACAACGGGGCACCGATCAAGCCTCTCCCCCAACCATCGGCAGAAACCCGGACCGAATTTAGGCGTTCCGTTCGATTGGCGGAACGGTCTCGCGCCGTCGGGGTGCTGGTAGTGCCCGCCGCGTCGCCTCGAGCGTATGGACGAGCGATTCTCTCGGCAGTTTCCGGATAATCGGCTCGATGATCCATCCCAAGCCCCTGGGCACGTCGCGCGTGAGCGAGATAGCCCGGCATTCCATGTACACCGCGCCATCTCTCTCCTGAAATCTCCAGTAGGAGTAAAGCCGCCATAGGAACCCGAAACCCGTGTCGGGCGGCATGACTCTCTCGGCCGGCTGCCCGGCGTTTTCCACTTCGGCGATGCGTGTCGTGTAAGAACGGCAGTGCCAACGCGTGGCGTCGAGGCGCTCGTAATGCACGTTGTGATCCGTATCCAGCACGACAGTGATGATCTTCTTCTTCAGAAGCCGCAGGTAGATTTGGAAGTCGTTTCCGTTCCGGCTTTTCAGTTTGGAGTCGATCACCTCAGGTTTATAGATGTTCTTGTGACTGTCGTAGTTTTGGATCACAGCGAGCGTGCGTTCGATCGTTGCACCGGGGACTGACACGGCTCCGATCCAGTCATGAATCAGCCCGTCGGGCACGGACACAGGATGTTTGCCGGACCAGCCTTGCGCCACCGTCTGTTCTCGCTGAATCTGCCGTGCCCGCTCCTCGTCTTGGTCAGACCACAGGAATGCGCTGTTCAGCGTGCGCTCCATGCCGGCTTCAGCCTGGCGGATATAGTCTGCAAAGGCGACGAGTGTTGCTTCGTTCAACTGCACGGGTTCGGCAGCTTGCGCCATGAAAAATACAGCGGGTTCGTAGGAACCCTGAAATGCCGGATGTGCCCACAAGTGTAGCGGATATCCAGCTCGGAATGCGAGGCATTTTATCCGCCCGACCGAGCGCCTGTGATGAGGATATCCACCAATCGCCTTGCGCTTTTCTGCCAGTCAGGGCTCGTCGCAACATTGGCGACGCCAATGAGCGCCCGCAGTAGATCGATCGGGTCGAGGTCCTTCCGGATGGCGCCACTGTCGACGGCGCGCTTGACCAGGACGCGAATGGCTTCCCAAATCTGAGCGTGGGATGCTTCGAACATCTTCGATGGGCCTCCAACCATCGAATTCAGCGCCGGGGCGATGATTTTCTTTGTCGCGATGTAATCCACGAACAGCAGCATCCAGGCGCGCAACGCGTCTAACGGAGGCATGGTTTCGGCAAACGTCTGTTCGGCCGCAGCCAGCTTCTCGACTTCAGTCCGATAGACTGCCTCGATCAGTTCGTCGCGCGTGGGAAAGTGGCGATACAAAGTTCCGGGTCCGATGCCCGCCTGTTTGGCGATCTCGTCCAGGCTGGCGTTTGCGCCCGACCGGGTAAACGCCTTCTTCGCCACCTCGAGAATGCGTTCGCGATTCCGCTCTGCATCCGTCCGGGTTTTGCGATCTGTAGATTCTGTACGTCTCGTAACCATTTTTCAAGAAACAAGTTGCAACCGGAGACCATCTCCGGTAATCTTGTTATCCGGAGGCTACCTCCGTTTTTATCAAATTGGTGACGGCTCGTCAACGTGGGGCCGTCCGAGGAGAAGAGCAATGCGTATCGTTGTCACTGGGGCTACGGGTTTCGTTGGCTCCGCCATCGTTCCAGAACTCATCGGTGCAGGTCATCAAGTGCTCGGGCTGGCCCGTTCGGACGCAGCCGCCGCATCGCTGACCGCAGCGGGTGCCGACGTACAGCGCGGTTCGCTCGATGACCTCGATAGTCTGCGTCTTGGCGCCAGGATTACCGGCGCGGTGATCCACGCCGGGTTCATACATGACTTCGCAAACTACGAGGCGGCAGCGGAAACAGATAGCCGCGCCATCGAGACGATGGGCTCTGTGCTCGCGGGGTCTGACCGGCCGTTCATCGTGACCTCCGGGACGGCCTTAACTGCGCCGGGCCGCGTCGCAACCGAAGAAGATGCAGCCAATTCTACCTTTCCTCGCAAATCGGAAGAGGCTGCAGCCTCGGTTGCGGCGCGAGGGGCACGCGTGTCGGTGCTGCGTCTTCCTCCTTCAGTTCACGGTATTGGCGATCACGGATTCGTCCCACTCCTCATTCGCATCGCTCGCGAAAAAGGTGTGTCGGCGTACGTTGGGGAAGGACTCAATCGTTGGCCCGCTGTGCACCGGCTCGATGCCGCTCGTCTTTACAGGCTCGCGCTGGAAAAGAGCCCTATAGCTGCGCGCTACCATGCGGTCGCCGATGAAGGGGTGCCGTTCCGCGAAATCGCTCAAGTGATCGGCCGGTGCCTGAACATCCCGATTGTCAGCAAATCACCGGAAGAGGCGGCTGGTCATTTTGGCTGGTTCGCGCATTTCGTGGGGCTCGACTGTCCTGCTTCGAGTGCATGGACGCAGGGACAATTGGCTTGGCAGCCGACGCAGCCTTCGCTAATCCCCGATATCGACCAGCCCAGCTAATTTGAATCGAATCAGAAAACCTTCGACCAGAGAGGAGGAGCAAGTAAATGATTACGCAAACTGATCTCGGCGGAAGCTTTACTTTCGCAAACACAAACATGACGGTGAACCGTTTGGGCTATGGCGCGATGCAACTCGCGGGCCCACAGGTCTGGGGACCTCCGCGCGATCCCGAAGAGGCCATCAAAGTGTTACGCGGAGCGATCGACGCTGGCGTGAACCACATCGATACCAGCGATTACTACGGTCCTCACATTACCAATCAGACCATCAAACAGGCGCTCCATCCCTACGCGGATGGGCTGGTGATTGTCACCAAGGTCGGGGCACGCCGCGGACCCGACAAGTCCTGGATTCACGCTCTCTCGCGCCAGGAACTGATCGACGCGATTCACGACAATCTTGGCCATCTTGGCCTGGGCAGGCTCGATGTCGTCAACTTGCGGGTTGGCGGCATGGAGAGACCCTCGGAGGGATCCATCGAGGAACCCTTAACTGTTCTCGCGGAGCTGAAAAATCGGGGGCTGATCCGTCACCTGGGCCTGAGCAATGTGACGCCTGGGCAACTGGCCGAGGCGCAGAAAATTTCGGAAATCGTTTGCGTGCAGAACTTCTACAATATTGCGCACCGCGAGGATGATGCGTTCATCGACGAACTTGCAAGACGGGGAGTAGCCTACGTGCCGTTCTTCCCGCTGGGAGGATTCACTCCGTTGCAATCGTCTGCGCTGGATGCGGTTGCGGCATCCGCGAGCGCGACGCCAATGCAGGTTGCGCTCGCTTGGCTGCTTCATCGCGCGCCGAACATTCTGCTTATCCCGGGCACGTCGTCGGTCAAACATCTTCGCGAGAATCTCCAGGCTGCGAGGCTGCAACTTTCCTCGGAATCGATCATGAAGCTCGACTCGATCGCTGCAGGAGCTTGACATGAAAACGTGGTTTATTACGGGCCCCTGTCGCGTGGCGATAAGGTTGCCGCTAGCGCCTGCAAATTCGCCGACGTTACCGACCGTAAGGAATGCTTCGGGGACGGCGTTCTGCCATTGGCGCTTGACGTACCCAAGCCCGAACATGTGCGGCAGGCGGTTGCGCAAGCGTAAGGCGGTTCGGCCGGCTGGACGGCGATCGAAGAGTACAAGCCCATTCCAGCCAAAGAGAAGTTCAAGATTGGCGCGGAGGACTCCCTTCGGAGTTTTGTCGAGAATCCGTCAATCTGCTGAACAGGCGACACGTCACCTTAGGTAAGTGCTTTGCTTCCATAGCACTGCAAGTGGCATATGCGATGCACAGACGAATCAGCGGAGGCTCATTCTGAAGAATATGGCGACTCAACTAACGACGTTCACCTGCGAACTCCCGTTTCTGTCCTCTGAAGAGAAACTCCTTGTCGCCCGAGCGCAAGGGCGGGACGCCGATGCCTTTACCGACCTGGTGAATCAACACTATCGAAGAATCTATCGCCTCGCCAAACGGATCATGCAGAATGACCAGGACGCCGAAGACGTACTTCAGGAAACATTCCTGAAGGCTTACGAGCATCTGGCGAGCTTCCAGGGGCACTCAAGGTTTTCGACCTGGATTACCAGGATCGCCATGAATGAAGCATTGATGAAGCTGCGCAAGCGCAGGAGCCACCTTGCGTTGTCGTTGGATGAGCCGCTCAATCCGCTTGAGGACGTGGGAAAGCGAGAGATCGCTGTGTGGGATGGAAATCCCGAGCAGCAATATTCTCAAAGCGAGATGCAACAGATTCTGGTGCGGGAGCTGGAAACTCTGAGGCCGAACTGTCGCACCGTTTTCATTCTTTGTGATGTCGAAGATTTCAGCATTGAAGAGACAGCAGAAAGCCTGGGGATTTCCATTGCAGCAACCAAGAGCCGGCTCTTCCGGGCTCGCATGGCGCTGCGCGAGAGGTTGACCCGCCGTTTCAAGGCCCGTCCTGCCCAGACCGCGTCGTTTGCTGAAGACGCGGCATGACGTCGATTAGGTGGGACTGGAACGGTCGCAGCTCAACGTCGCCTTCAAAGGTCGTCAGCATGATGATGCGGGCTCCCGGAAACTCGGCCCGGATGGCGATTAGTGCGTCGATGCCGCTCAAATCGGGCAGCCTCAAATCCATTAGCGTGACATCCGGACGCTGCTCGCGATATTGCTGAATGGCTTCGTTCCCTCCGGATGCCTGGGACACAAGCACCATATCCGGCTGACTTTTGATGATAGCCGCAATCCCTTCGCGCAGCAGTGGGTGGTCATCCACCTCGGGCCGTTCGGAACGAAGCTTGCCCGGGCTCCCATACCAGCCAGTGTGTCAGCGTACCGCCGGGAGCGTCAAAACGTAGGGTGTTCGCGACCACGAAGTATGGCTGCACTACATATTGCGCATTCTTGTTTTCCACCTCGCCCCAGTGGCTCAGTTCAATATCCATCTCCCGACTTGGTCCGTTATCGTCCCGTGTAAAAAACGAGAGCACGGTCGCAGGCTCGAGTTGCGATATGTCGCGTACCACAAACCGGTACGAGCCATAGCCCAAGCTGCGCGAAAGCATCATTCCGCGCTCGTCCAATGGCCCGGCCCGCCCGCGATGCGCAGATGCAGCATTCCGGCCTGATCTGTCCACGCATTCGACTCATCAAAGGTATTGATGCTGCCGGCGCGGTTGCTGATGGAGTTACGGATCTCCCACTGGTAGCCGCTGAACTCCAGTGTCTTTGAGGGCGCATTCGATTTGCCGCCCTCCACCACAGCCAGAGCACGGACGGTCCCACCCGTGTGGGGAAGCGTGGAAAAAGTCGCCACCGGCTGAAATTTCGAATCCACCAACAACGCCGCATAGTCGGTCCCCGGGTGCGTCAGATTCTTCCACTTCGCGTCCGGCTGAATGCTGGTGAAAGACTGGTTGCCGAAAGGCTGCACCCACCACACCCCGGCATGGGCAAATAGCACGATCCGGTCTCCCGGTTCCGCACCCAAGACCCGTCCTTCGATCACTTCCAGCTTGTCCGGGTTTCCGCCGCCGGAGGGCGGGACTCGCGTGAACTCGATCGAAGGGGTGCCGCGACTGTGCGAAACCCGGCAAACGGTGAGACACAGACATACCAAAACCACAATCGTGAGTCTCGAAGCGGCGCGAGGAAGGAGTCTAAACCTTCGCATGGTTTGCGGTCCTCAAGCTCTGACAGTTGTGAGCCGCTGGAAGCCGTCCGACTTATTCTATTACTCCGCGTCGCAGGCCAAGCTTATCCTAATTCTCACAGTTGCGGGAACCGAACGCATCCCCAGTATGCGGGGTCGCCCTGTACCTCGATCGTGGTAGCGGCAAAGCCGGCACTGACCCAAAGCCCGAAAACGAAACAACCGAACGCTGCAGGCGGATGTGGTCCCCTGGTCGGAAATAGGAGGAGGACCAATACCGGGGAAAAGAGGAGATCATCTGCGCTAGGCTGAAGCAAGCAACAAGGTGGCGAGATTTGCGGGGAGACTAGATTTTCTTGGCGTTGATTGGCACCGACACCTGTTTCGGCATGCGGACGATGTGCGAACTCCTCTGTTGCAGCGTGAGCGAATCAGTAAGTGGAACGACAACATTGTTCGGCGACGCGCCGCCCGAAAGGGCTGAGTCGGTGGTGCGAGCCTGGATTCCGGAGTACGCAGCCGCTGACATCGTCTGGCTTTTAAGGCCAATCGCGTAGGCACGCATGTCGTGCATCACGCCGTGTCCTTCTTCTCGCAAGGTTTCCATCAGATGTCGGAAGGCGTCGGCATCGGGATTGAAACCGTTCTTCTCGATTTCCCCGCATATGAAAGCCATACGGTCAGCGCCTACCTGGCGGCAGCTGTCTTTCAGATTACGCAATTCCAAAAGCGTTTCTGGTTCGGTCAATGCGCGTGGGTCTGCAAGCAGCTCAAGGCGCGCGGAAGTGAAGTAGATAAAGGACCGAACCAGTTCATCGATACATTCGAACTCGTTTTCGCGTCGGAGTTGCTCGAAGAAATCCGGAGCCGACCAGCAGCGGGTTCGCCAGCGATGCTGCATCTTCGTCACGCCTGTGCTCCTGATCCGGTCTCGGTGCACCGGGCGAATGCTGGTACATAGGAGTATGGCACCCAACCTTCTTCGCCCGCGGCGCTCGTGCGATTCAGGCGCCCGCGCGCGGCGTCAATTGTCAGATGTACGGGGAATCCACAACCGTGGTACGCCGCATGCGCACTGTAGGCGCTGGCAGCCCACTTTCTGAGCCGTTCCGCCGCTTCGATGACGCCATCGTACCGACCGTAGTCGAGTTCACCGGAGCTGATGGCATCAGCTTGCAGCCTAAGATGACCCAGAAGAGTATTTAGGGCGTCCGTATAGGTGAGAAGCAGGCTTTCTTTTTCCTCGCACATGTCAGCGTACCGCTCATCGTTTAAAGCACGTGCAGTGCCTATCGAATCGACTGGGCCCTGAGAGCGCAAGAAGCCGAGGGTAATCTCCATTTAAACCGGTCTCTGATCAATGGCTTACGGGAGGCCCGCGCTGAACGGGCTGTGATATCTCTCCACGCGCTGAGATAAATGGCCTTGCGAACATTTTGGTCTCAAGCAGAGACTGGGATTCTCAAGCTTGAGACAGTACCCTGAGATCTTTGTTGGTGGCTTGGATCTTCCAATTCCATCCGATTCAAAACGCAACCGCTAAAAGACGCGCTCGAAGTGGTGCACAAAATGCTTGCATAACATCGGAGAACGATCACCGCTGCCATCCTAGGTGAGTTGACTAAGAATTTGAGACGTCACCACATCCGGCCTTTGGTTGAAGTACTCCTGTCGGGTCAACCTTTGTGACCTGAGATCATACCGACGCCACCCATACATCGTGAGTTCGAGGTGCGCTTACCGGCCGGAGGCCGCCCCGAGGGCAATCGGAATTGAGACAATTGTTTCCGCTGGCGACGCCGTCGGTGGTTGGTGAGCACCTGCGAGTGTGGCATCGTAGGCGTCGGACAGCGCTCCTTCCACGAGTTGGATTGATCTTGCTAATCTCGATAGTTTAGCTCGCACCGTAGGAGCGATACCCCGACTTTGTACCATGTCCGCGATAAACTCTGCCGAAACGCGGGCCTCTGCGAGTGCTCGCTCAGCCTGAACTAAGTCCCCCAGGCACAATTCCGTTTTGCATATATCGATCAACATAAGGGCGAATTGTATTTCGACGCTAGCTAATCTTGACTTGGGACGCTTACTGATTCTAGTGTTGCGAAGCATTGACTCTCCTCAAATGGAAATTCGGCTAAGCTCACCTGTTCCGATAAACCAAGGCGTCCCTAGCCCGTGCCCGCTTCGACTTCCAGCATTTCCTCCGGCAATTATACGGTGCGTTTCACGTTGAAGCGTCTGCCGATCACCCGGCTGTGCTCGACTTCAATAGCTGGATAGAATGCACAACCACAGCCGTGGCCTGCGACATTGCCCCGGTAAGCTGCTGCTCATTATTTCCGGAGCCCCGCAGCGCCGATTTGGCTGTCCAATCGATCATAACCCGGCCCGCTCGCAAGAAAGACCGCGGCCTGCAATCT